>CAIQMJ010000138.1 GCA_903872875.1 uncultured Variovorax sp. | reverse complement strand
TGAGGTCACATCACGGGCGAGCGCCTCGTGGGAGTTCACGCCCCAAATGTGCTGAACCGTGCCGACGAAGACGGGCGATTGAGAGGGCAGCATCTGGCCGGACTCGATGTGCTTGCCGAGCTGATCGACGGTCATCGACTGTGCCCACTGCTTGGCCGCCGTTTTGTCCTCTATCTCCTTTTGCTGGGCCAGCGTTTCGGCGAGCCCTGCGCCTTGCGCGAAGACGTTCGCCAGGGACTTCCAGCGGGTGTCCTGGGGCGGCGGAGCGGCCTGCACAGTGGGTGTGATCGGGCGGGCTTGCGTTTGTAGGCGCTCCCCACCGAAGTCGTCACTGATCTGTAGGCGGCTCACGGACGGCTCACCTTCAGGTCACCGAGATAGAGCGCCGAAGCGAACTCGTCGGGCATCAAGTTGTGAAGCCCGGCGACGGTGGAAATCAACTCGTGGTGCCGCACGATGCACGCTAGAGCTTCGCTGTTCGTCACGTCGCGCGACTCGCCAGCGCGATTGATCGTGAGCTGACGGTACCGCTGGAAGGCCTTCAGGTGGTCGAACTGGGCGACTGGAAGGGAATATGCGCGGATCACGCGCGGGGTCGGGTGGGATGCCATATGCAGGCTCATGAAGGTTGGAGAAACGAAAAAGCCCCTGCACACCGTGAAGCGTGAGGGGCAGCGGGAGAGGCTGAGGGAAGGCCTAGCGGAAACGGCCTCGGTGCCTAGCGAATGCCTTATGCACGCATCAAGCCGGTCTCGATATTGCGGAGTTGCGTTGGGTACGGCGCCCCCTCCTAATGAAGGGGGCAATCGACGCGAGTTTCGGCAGCGAGCCTATGAACCGTAGTTCTTGGGAGGGCCGCTTGCACCTAAGATAAAGCTCTTAACAAGAGGCTGTATATGTCCGAATTAGTTGCTGACTGCCCCCGCTGCGGAACCAAGAAAATCACTTTTTCGCTTACGCGTGCTGCGCCAACTGGGTCTCACCACGCGCGTTGGCAGAAGACTTACGAGGCATTTTGTACGTGCCGACACTGTTTTCGATCTACGATTTTTCTAGTCGTAGCGTCAAATATTAATTATCAAGATTTGTTTTCCGATGGAGATAAATTAGTTGGCGTCAAGGGCGCCGTAAACAATTTCATGGATGTATCAGGATATGTATCTCTAAAAGATACTGTATCTGAGTTGCCTCCTGAATTTCTTCCAAAGATTGTGGAGGCTGTTTTCCGCGAGGCTGTAACTTGTAAGGCAGTCCAATGTTTCAACGCATCGGCAACGATGCTTAGACTTTGTTTAGACCTTGCGACACGTGAGAAACTTCCTCCCATCATCCCGGAGCAAGATCCAACTCCGAACTATCGGACTCGGCGCGATCTGGGACTTCGCCTGCCATGGCTGTTTGACAACAAGATTCTTCCTGAAGACCTCCGCGAACTTTCTCATGCTGTAAAAGAGGATGGCAATGACGGCGCTCATGCTGGAACAATTACCGGTATTGACGTGGAAGATCTTCTGGATTTCACACGCACATTGCTGGAGCGCATTTACACCGAACCAGCAAGGGTGAAGCTGGCGCGTGAACGTCGCGATGCCCGAAGAAATGCGCCCGCCGCATAAAAGCGGTGTGGAGCAAGAACAAAACCCGCTCGGGACTTTTCCTTACCCATCACATAGGCACCATCCTTGCGGATTGCGGGGAGGACAACGGTGGTGACCCCCTGCTTGAACGCCTTGGCCTCCTTCTTCTTCGAGCCAAGGATCAGTGAATAGAGGCCGAACCCGTTGACCGTCGAGACGCGGGGTTGCCGCGAATAGCACGATGATTTGTCGTCGTATTCAGGTTGAGGGGTGCTCGGTCTTCGTCGGCAAAATGTTTGGCGAGCGGGGCGGAGGTCTCGCCGTACCGGAAGACATAAGACATCACACACGTCCTTCGCAACGAACCACAGCTCGCCGTCCTGAGGATCGTGCGGAGGTTCAGGCCGGAGCGTTGCCGCGAATACTCTCTCGATCCGGAGGAGTATTCAGCTTGAGGATGCGCGCCCTCAGTTCTCCGTCAGAGCATCCCGCAGACGCATGATGGTTTGCCGGCTTGTGTTGTGAGCGCGAGCAATGGCGGCGACGGACTCTCCTTTGTTCAGTCGCTGCTTCACGTCATCGATAACGCGACCCTGCAATGCTTGCGGACGGCCCAGCGTCTTGCCTTCAGACTTCGCCCGAGCGAGCCCCGCCTGAGTCCGCTCTATGAGTAGGTCTCGCTCGAACTCGGCAACCGCTGCGATCACGCCCATCGTCATCTTCCCTGCTGGGCTTGTCAGGTCCGTTCCGCCCAGTGCGAGGCAATGAACGCGAACGCCGAGGCCGGTGAGCGCTTCCACCGTCGCCCTCACGTCCATCGCGTTGCGCCCGAGCCGGTCCAACTTTGTGACCACCAGCACGTCACCCGACTCCAGCCGGTCGATCAGTTTGCTGAAGCCGGCCCGCTCTGACGCCGCTACGGAGCCCGAGACGGTCTCCGTGACGGTACGCTGAGGGGTGATGTTGAAGCCGGCCGCAGCGATTTCCTGAACTTGGTTATCGGTGGTCTGCTCAGCGGTGCTGACTCGGCAGTAGGCAAAGACGCGGGACATGCGAGGCTCCTGAAGTGTCCGTAATGGGAGTCCGAATCTTGCCGCATGTCCGAAACATCGTCAAGCTAGATTTTGGACATGTCGCAGACACATGTCCGTATTCGGTCGATTCCGGACTACTCGGGATTGCTTTAGCCTTAGAAGTGATAGCCTTCGAATCTTTCTCCGTATCCGACGACTGCCGCCACAGCGTTGAAAACTTTGACCCCGCTTGTCTCGATCAATCCCCACACCGGGTAGACCTTCGCGCCGGTGACGATGTATTCGAGTTGCTTGGTTGAGTAAAGGTCATCAAGTATTTCCACCGCCGCCTCTTCGGCGCCGTCGAGGGTGACGGAGTCGCCCAGCCCAAGCTCCTTCGCCTTTCGCAGCGCCCCGTGCAGTTCATGCCCGTACTCACGCCTTAGGGTTTTCAGTGGGACACCACGATAGGCGAGATAGGCTTTTAGAGAAAGCTCTAACGAATGCCCTGCCAGATACAGGGCCGGGATCGGCGGAATGCGTTGGTATCGACTGTCGTCGGCAAATTTGTCATTGACAGCCAATGCCCCGAGCAAAAACTCGTGCGCGTAACGTACCAAGCCGATAGGCGTAGTTCGGTCGGGATCATCATGAAGCGGACGACGCATGGAAGGTTGCATGCGGGATCATATGGCTGCTTCAAATCGGCTCCATGCTTAGCCAACCCGCAACGCCCCAGCTTCTTGCCGAATGCCTATGCCCCCGCTGCGGCACCCTCGGGCTCATCCCTTCCGACTCTTCCGCGCACCGAGCCGCCGCCCCACAGGACCGACACCAGCCGCGTTTTATGGTCGAGCCATCGGTGTACTGCCGGTGCCCTTCATGCGGCCTTGAGGCGGAGTACCCCGGTTGCATGGAAGGCTGACCCGCCGAGGTCCATGCAGCGGCCCATACGCGGGTGTCAACGTGCGCGGAACGGGTGCCCGGACGCGGGCGCGAGGGGTACCCCCCAGGGGGGAATCGCCGCGCCGGATTTCTTCGAGGGGGCTCTCGGAAATTTTTGCCATTTCCAAGACGGCGCCGCAGTGCCCCCAGGAAGACTCAGCGCGGAATATGCCTGCCACGGTCGGTCAGAGACACCACCCGCTTGCGGCCGTTTGTCGGATCAACGCTTTGCGACAGCAAACCGAGAGCTACGAGCTTCAGGACATGCCTAGACACAGCAGCCTTTCCCAGTCCGGTCGCATTGCCAATCTCGGTTTGATTGCAGCGCCCTTTACGAATGACGACGAGGAATGTGAGCAGTTGCCCTGCCGTCATCCCAGGGGCGGCTTCGCGTAACTCCGATGTCAGTCGCTCATAAGCTGCTAGACCCATATTTCCCGCATCGCTCTGCTTCGCGTTCGAGGAGGGCGA
>CAIQMJ010000137.1 GCA_903872875.1 uncultured Variovorax sp. | reverse complement strand
GTAGTACGCGTTGCTGTCGCGCCGGATTTCCTGCAGCGCTGTGCGGCGGGCGCGTGTCCACGCGGCTGGCAATGCAGGAGCGGCGGCAAGCACCTTGCCGGACGCGACGATCACCGAGGTACCGCGCAGCGTGGGATGCTGCTCGGCCTCGTCGATCACCGGATAGCCGCGCGAGGCGAGCAGCGGACCGACATCGATCTGCGCCGCAAAGGCCGCGATGGAGCCCCGGTCGAGCGCAGCCTCGCCATCGCGCGGGAACATGTGGATCACCTTCACCGACTTCTGCAGGCCGTGCTCCTTCAGCAGGCCGAGCACATAGCGATGCATGTAGGAGCCGCGGGCCACGCCGATCGACTGGCCCTCGAGCGCCTTGACGCTGCGCGCGCCGTTGCGCGGCGTGAGCAGCCAGACGTTCATGCCCACCGCGTCGAAGCCGATCAACTGCCCTTCGAGGCCGCGCGAGCGCGCCACGATGGCGGGCGTGTCGCCATAGATGCCGACATCCAGCGCACCCGAGAGAAAAGCCTCGTTGAGATCGGGCCCGTTCGGAAAGTTGCGCGTCGTCACGTCCTTGAAACCCAGCCGCGA
Source organism: uncultured Variovorax sp. (assembly GCA_903872875.1). Lineage (GTDB taxonomy): Bacteria > Pseudomonadota > Gammaproteobacteria > Burkholderiales > Burkholderiaceae_C > Variovorax. The sequence continues at coordinate 4,873 of CAIQMJ010000137.1, read as the reverse complement.
AAGCTCGCGCTGCAGGTGGCCCTGGCGCAGCGCCCAGCCAGTCGCGTTCGCGGGCTTCTTGCCTGGGCCGATGTAGCCGAGACGCAGCGTCTGGCCGGCGGCCTGGGCGATGGAGAAAACGGGCAAGGCGCCGGCGGCAACACCGGCCGCGGCACCGCGCAGCAGCCTGCGGCGGCCGAAGAAATCGGACATCGGAACTCTCTATGCGAAAGAAGAAAAAGGGAAACGGCAAGGGATCAGTGCGCGCGGCGCAGCAGTTCGAAGCTCGCATCGGCCGATGCCGTCGATCGACGGCCCCGGCCCCAACCGATGGCGCTGCGGTAGCTGCCCATCAACGCCACGGCCGCGGCGTCGCGCTCTTCGGCAGTGGCACCGCGGTCGGCGATGGGCGCGACGTAGAGCGCGTCTTCCGGGCAGTACAGCTCGCACATGAAGCAGGTCTGGCAGTCGTCCTGGCGCGCGATGCGTGGCGGACCATCCGGCACCGCGTCGAACACGTTGGTCGGGCAGGCGTTCACGCAGATGTTGCAGGCCGTGCAGCGCTCGGCACTGACGAGCTCGATCATGCGGACTCCTTCACGGCCTGCGGCTGGACCCACACCTCGTCGAGGCCGCCGCTGAGCAGGCGATGGCGCTGTGCCGGGTCGAGTCCACCGTGTTCCCGCCGGCGATGCATGCCGCGGGTCTCGGTGCGTTCCAGCGCGCTGCGGTACATCCAGCGCGAAGTGGCCAGCATGGCGGCGGCTTCGCGTGCGCGGACCGCCTCGGTGGCCGTGGCGGCCGGGGCGCCGGTGCGCAGCCGCGCCCACAGCGCGTCGAGCCGGGCGAGCGAATCGCGCAGGGCATCGCCTTCGCGGAACCAGTTGCGTTCGTAGGGGAAGACCTCGGCCTGCACCGCGCGGATCAACGCATGGCTGTCGACGGGCGTGTTGCCTCGGCTCGACAGCGCCACGCCGCCTGCGCGGAAGGCCAGGCGCTGTTTACCGGACTGCGCGTCGCGCCCGAACGCCGCCGCACCCGCGCCTGCCCAGAAGCCGGACGACAGCGCCCACGCCGCGTTGTGGCTGCCGCCGCCGGTGAAGCCGCCGCAGATCAGCTCGCGCGTGGCGGCGTCGCCCGCGGCATAGAGGCCGGGGACCGACGTGGCGCAGGAATCGTCGACCAGGTGCAGGCCACCGGTGCCGCGCACCGTGCCTTCCAGCCGCAGCGTGACCGGGAAGTGCTGCGTGAACGGGTCGATGCCCTGCCGATCGAAGGACACGAAGAAGTTCGGCTGCGCGGTGCGCATCCAGGCGCGGATCTGCGCATCGGCATGGTCGAGGCAGGCGAACACGGGCTGCGACTGCAGCGCCTGCGCGATCACGCCGCGCCCCTTCGACGAGCCGGCGCCTTCGATCGCCACGCCGTCCGCCGTGTAGAAGGTGGCCCAGTTGTAGAACAGGGACTTGGTGACCGACGAGAACGCAGGCCCCAGCCCATAGGCATTGGAGAACTCCATGCCCGACAGTGCGGCGCCGACCTCGCTTGCCATCAACTGCCCGTCGCCCGTGAGCACGTTGCAGCCCAGCGCACGGCTCAGGAATGCGCAGCCGCCCGTGGCGATGACCACCGCACCGGCACGCACGACCCAGGTGTCGCCGCTCTGCCGGTTCACGCCCGTGGCGCCGCAGACGGTGCCGCGTTCGTCCACCAGCAGTTCGAGTGCAGGGCTGTGGTCCAGGATGCGCGCACCGGACGCCTTCACGCGCTTGCGCATCAGCCGCATGTACTCCGGTCCCTGCAGGGACGTGCAGCGCAGCGTGCCCTGGTCATCGGCCGGAAATGGATAGCCCCAGTCCTTCAGGCGCTCGACGTTGTCCCAGGTCTGCGCCAGCACACGGTCCATCCAGGCGTGCTCGGCCAACTGGCCACCCATGGTGAATCGGCTGGCCTTGGCCTCTTCGCGTGCCTTGCCGTCGGGCGACACGTGCCAGAGTCCGGTGCCCGATGGCGCGGTCGCGCCCGAGGTGCCGCAGAAGCCCTTGTCGGCGAGCACCACGCGTGCGCCCTGTGCGGCCGCGCTCACCGCGGCCCACGCGCCGGCCGGCCCACCGCCGATCACCAGCACGTCGGCTTGATGCTGCACGGCGCCGTCCGCGCCGGAAAGTAGTTGCCGCTCGAAATCTCTGGCGCCCATGATTGCTGGCCTCGACTGCAAAGAGATGAACCTTAGTGGCGCAGCGACTTGCAGACAAAGAACAAAAGCGATCAACGATATGCGATCGCCGTGCGTAGCGATGCACGCCTTGCGGGCGCCGTGGCCCACCCGGTGGCCGATGGCGCCTGCCGACCTGCAGTCGCACGCATATCGATAAACGCATTCATTCGTTGTGCGGGAGCCTGCCGCAAACCAACACTGGCGACTCCCAACATTCGGTGGAGAAGCTTCGATGTCCTTTTCTCTCAAACAGTTGCCGCCATCGCGCCGCAGCGTGCTCCAGGCGGGTGCCGCCGCGGCGGTGGTCGGCTCGGCGAGCCTGCTGGGCGTGCCCGCATGGTCGCAGCCGAAAAAACTCACGTTCGCCTGGAGCCAGGCCGGCTTCTGCCTCGCCCCCGTGCCGGTGGCACTGGAGCGCGGCTTCTTCGAGAAGAACGGCGTCGACGTCGAGCTTCTCAACTGGGCCGGGTCGTCCGACCAGATGCTCGAGGCGCTCGCCACCGGCAAGGCCGACGTGGCGGTGGGCCTGATCCACCGCTGGGTGAAACCGCTCGAGGCCGGCTTCGACGTCAAGGTGGTGGGCAGCGTGCATGGCGGCTGCCTGCGGCTGATCGGCGCCAAGGCGTCCGGCGTGACGGCGGACGTCGCGAGCCTGAAGGGCAAGACCATCGGCGTGTCCGACCTCAACAGCCCAGCCAAGCAGTTCTACGCCATTCATCTCGCGAAGAAAGGCATCGACATCGACAAGGACGTCGAATGGCGCGTCTACCCGGCCGATCTGCTGGATGTCGCCGTGAAGAAGGGCGAGGTGCAGGCCATTGCGGACGGCGACCCGAACGTGTTCCTGATCGAGAAGCGCAACCCCGGCGTGTTCGCCGAACTGGCCAACAGCGCCAAGGGCGAATATGCCGAGCGGCTGTGCTGCATCGTCGGCGCGCGAGGCGAACTGGCACGCAGCGACAAGCCGCGCGCGGCCGCGGTGGTGCGCGCACTCGCCCAGGCGTCCGACTATGTGGCGGAGAACCCGAACGAGGCCGGCAGGATCTATTCGCAGTACGCGCCCAAGGTGCCGCTCGAGGACCTGCAGAAGCTGCTCGCGGAGCTGACCTACAAGCACCATCCGGCCGGCAAGGCCCTGCGCAACGAAGTCGAGGCCTTCGCCACCGACTTCCGCAATGCGGGCATCCTGAAGAAGAGCACGGACGTCAGCCGCTTCGCGAACCACGTGTCGCTGGATGTGCTTGCATGAGCGCCGTAGGGCATGTGTTCGATTCGCCCCGCGTACGGCAACGGGGCGCGCGCGCATCGGGCGCTCCCGGCACCTGGCCCACTGGCCTGGTCGCCGCGGCCGGCTGGCTTGCGCTGGGCCTGCTGACCCTGCTCTGGCCGAACAAGGAGATCGGCTTCAGCGACTGGGCGTTCACGCAGGAGTTCGGCATTGCGGCGCTGGTGGTCGCGGCCGTGCTCCTGGTCGTCGCGCTGCTCGGCTCGCGCGCGGGCAAGGCAACGCAGGTGCTGAGGCCGGCCGGCCAATGGCTGGTGGCGCTGGCCGCACTGTTCGCGCTGTGGGAGATCAGCACCGCCAAGCTCGGCGTGCTGCCGTCGCCCTTCTTCGCGCCGCCGCAGAGCCTGATCGACGTCGCCTACGAAGACTGGCAGCGCCTCGGCCTGTCGACCGCCTATTCGCTGCGCCTGCTGGCGAACGGTTTCGCGCTGGGCGCGCTGATCGGCTTCATTACCGGCGTGTCGATCGGCTGGTCGCGCATTGCGGGGTACTGGGTGCATCCGCTGCTGCGCTTCCTCGGGCCGGTGCCGGCTTCGGCGCTGCTGCCGCTGGCCTTCTTCTTCGCGCCCTCGAGCTACTCGGCCGCGGTGTTCCTCGTCGGGCTGGCCACCTTCTTCCCGGTGGCGGTGCTGACCTGGTCGGGCGTGGCCTCGGTCCACAAGAGCTACTACGACGTGGCGCGGACCCTGGGCGCGTCGGAGCGCTTCCTGGTGCTGCGCGTTGCGATTCCCGCCGCGCTGCCGCAGGTCTTCGTCGGCCTGTTCATGGGCCTGGGCGCATCGTTCTCCGTGCTGATCACGGCCGAGATGATGGGCGTGAAGGCCGGCCTGGGCTGGTACCTGCAGTGGGCGCAGGGCTGGGCCGCCTACGCCAACATGTACGCCGCACTGTTCGTGATGGCGGCACTGTGCTCGGGCCTGATCACGCTGCTGTTCAAGGTGCGCGACCGCGCGCTGTCGTGGCAGCGGGGGACCGTCAAATGGTGAATGTCGCCGGGCCCTCCCCGGCATCCGCCGGACACCCGCGACCGGCACCGGCGGCAAAGGCAAATGGCGCCGACATCGACATCCGCGGCGTAGGCCACTGGTTCGAAGTCTCCGGCGGGGTGCTCCAGGTGCTCGACGGCATCGACCTGCGGGTGAAGCAGGGCGAGTTCGTGGCGCTGCTGGGTCCGAGCGGCTGCGGCAAATCGACCCTGCTGCGGCTGGTGGCCGGCCTGGAGCCCGCGACCACCGGCGCCATCGACCAGGACGGCGAGCCCATCCGCCGGCCCGACCCGTCACGGATCGTCGTGTTCCAGGATCCCACGCTCTATCCCTGGCGCAGCGTCTGGGACAACGTCGCGCTCGGCCTGCAGGCACGCGGCGTGCTCACGCCGCAGCGCGCGCGCG
>CAIQMJ010000136.1 GCA_903872875.1 uncultured Variovorax sp. | reverse complement strand
GGCCGCGCCTTCGATCTCCGCCACGGCGAGCGCCTGGTTCGACAGGTTGAAGGCGCCGTAGCACAAGCCCCAGACCAGCCGTGCGCCGATCAGCAGCCAGAAGCCCGACAGCGTGGCGTAGACGATGCAGCAACACGTGGCCGCGATCAGCGCCCAGGTCAGTGTGGGGCGGTCGCCGCGCTCCGCATAGAACTTCGCGACGTGTCCGTAGCCCACGATACGGACCAGCCGGTTGGCAGCCAGCAGCATCCCGACCTCCGCGAGGCTGAGCCCGAAATCGGAAGCGTACAGCGGCAGCAGCAGATAGAGCAGGGCGTCGCTCGGTGAAGCCGCAGCCATGGCGAGGGCCGACAGCGCCGAATTCCTGTTGGCACTCTGGAGGGGCGCCGCCGTCATGAGGCGTGTGCGGCGAAAGAACTCCACCCGTCTTGCAAAGCCAAAAGAAGATACATGCGCGGCGAACTTTATCGGTCTGCCTGCGCTTGTGCCCGGCAAGGCGGACTTGGCCCTGTGCTTTGATCGGATGTCGGTGTTGCGTCCGCTGGTACCGCCGACGCGCGACCCATGGCCGGTGGCGTTCGCAGCGGCTGCGTGCGACGGGTGCTACGGCGCGCCGGTATGGCGCCGCGCCGGCATGACGGCCATCACCGTCACAACCGTCAGCAGCCCCGCGACCAGTGAGTAGATCAGTGCAGGCGACCAGATCGGCAGCACCACGCCGGCCACCAGCGGGCCGACGCCTGCACCGATGTCGCGCCACAGCGATCGGGCGACCAATGCCTCGACCCGATCGGGTCCCGGAAAGCGCCGGGCCACGATCACCGGCAGCAGCGGGAGCTGCAGTGCGCGCAGCGCGAGGATCGCCAGTGCGCCGGCCACCAGCCAGCCGCTGCCGAAGGCGACCAAGGCCACCGCCGTGCTCAGGCTGAGCACCAGCAGCATGCGTTCGGCGCCCCAGCGGCTGGCGGCGCGGCCACCGGCCGGACTCAGCAGGATCTCGGTGAGGTAGCGAGAGGCCATCAACATGGCCGCCGCATACAGCGGCGACTCGATGCCCGACGACTTGGCCAGGTAGGTGAGGCCGATCAGGAACAGCCCGTCGAGCACCATGCCTTCCACGAAGGCCCAGGCGTCGAGCCCGGTCGGCATCGTGAAGCGGCGGATCTTCGGCACCTCCATCCGCAGCGGCAGTACCGGCAGCGAACGGCTGGCGAACAGGCCGCCCAGGGCCCCCAGGGCCGCCACGATGAAGATCGCGCGCGGCCCCCATTCCAGCGTGACCCAGGCGCCCAGCGGCAGCGCCACCATCGGGCCCAGCGCGGCCAGCGCGCGCGAGATGCCCGCGCGCCGGGCCGCGCCTTCGATCTCCGCCACGGCGAGCGCCTGGTTCGACAGGTTGAAGGCGCCATAGCACAGGCCCCAGACCAGCCGTGCGCCGATCAGCAGCCAGAAGCCCGACAGCGTCGCGTAGGCGATGCAGCAGCAGGCCGCGGCAATCAGTGCCCAGGTCAGCGTGGGGCGGTCGCCGCGCTCCGCATAGAACTTCGCGACGTGCCCATAGCCTGCGATGCGGACCAGCCGGTTGGCGGCCAGTAGCACGCCGACCTCCGTCAGGCTGAGCCCGAAGTCGGCTGCGTACAGCGGCAGCAGCAGGTAGAGCAGGCTGTCGCCGGGTGCGCCGGCGGTCATCGCCAGTGCAGACAGCGCGGAATTCCTGTTCGCGTTATGAAACGCGCCTCCCTTCATGGTGCGCACCGTGCACCGTCCTGGATCGCCAGGCCCGACGGGCGCGGAAGAAAAGCTGTCCATCCAACAGGTAAGGCCAATATAGGATTCATGGTCAGGCCACTTTACCGGGTTTACCCGCTAATCGTGGCCGGATTCTTGCTAAGTAAGGGCATGCGTGCCCTGATTTATGAAAATTGGTAAGGCCAAAATAATGAGGACATCGTGATCGACCAACTGAAACAAGTAGACAGCCGCCGGCTGTACCAGCGGATTGCCGACCAGATCCGCGCGCTGATCGAAAGCGGCAGCTATCCGGCTGGCGCACGGCTTCCGCCGGAGCGCGACCTCGCCGTGCAGCTCGGCGTGTCGCGCCCATCGGTGCGCGAGGCGCTGATCGCGCTCGAACTCGACGGCAGCGTCGAGGTGCGCATGGGCGCGGGCGTCTACGTGTGCAACGCGCCCGCCACCAGCAAGCAGCCGGTGCCCGCGATGGGCGAAAGCCCGATCGAACTGATGCAGGCGCGCGTGGTGCTCGAAGGCTCGGTGGTCATGATGGCCTGTGCCCGTTGCACGCCCGACGCGCTGGCCGCGCTGCGCGAGTCGCTCGACGGCATGCGCAACGCGATCGCCGAAGGCAGCTCACCGCTGCAGCACGACCGCCAGTTCCACCTGGGCATCGCAGCGATCTCCGGCAACAGCGTGCTCGCGCGGCTGGTGGGCGAGCTCTTCGACGAGCGCCACAGCCCGATCTCGTCGCGGCTCAGCGTGCGCGCCGAGACCCCGCAGACCTGGAGCGAGGCGGTGGACGAGCACGAGGCGATCCTCCGCGCGCTCGAAGGCCGCGACGTGATGGGCGCCCACACCGCCATGTGCCGGCATCTCGGCGCATCGCAGCACCGCTGGACCGAGCACAGCCGCAAGGAATGGTCTTGAGCCGCCCGGCGGCCGAAGCCCGCCATCCCACCCTCGTCGAGAACACAGCAGGAGTTCGATTTGCCAATGAGTGATTCCCAGCCGCTGGACGGCGCTGCCGCGCGAGCGGCACCTGGCCTCAGCGGCCTTGCGCGCACCCGGACCTGGGCCGGCGAGCGCAGCCAGTTCATCACGCTGATGCTGATCCCGCCGATCGTCCTGCTGGTCGGCCTGATCGCGATGCCCTTCATCATCGGCCTGGGCCTGAGCTTCACCGACTACATGCTGTCGAACCCGCCGGCCCGCTTCAACGGATTCGGCAACTACCTCGAGATGCTGCGGTCCGGCGAGTTCTGGGCGGCGCTGCGGCTCACGCTGCTGTTCACCGTGATTGCCGTGGCCGTGCAGACCGCGCTGGGCGTCGGGCTGGCGGTGCTGCTGCACGAGGAAACGCGCCACGTGCCGCTGCTGCGCATGCTCTACCTGCTGCCGATGGCGGTGACGCCGGTGGCTGCGACCTTCACCTTCCGCATGATGTTCAACCCCAGCCTGGGCGTGCTGAACTACCTGATGGGCCTGCTCGGGCTGCCGCCGCAGGACTGGCTGGGCAACGGCACGATGGCGCTGGTGTCGCTGATTCTGGTCGACACCTGGCAGCACACGCCCTTCATCCTGTTGATCGTCGGCGGCGGGCTGGCGTCGCTGCCGGCGGAACCCTTCGAGGCCGCCAAGATCGACGGCGCGACCGCCTGGCAGACCTTCACGCGGATCACGCTGCCGCTGCTCAAGCCCTTTCTGGCGATCGCGGTCCTGTTCCGCTCGATCGATGCCTTCAAGACCTTCGACATCATCTTCGTGCTGACAGCGGGCGGCCCCGGCACGTCCACCACCACGCTCAACGTCTATGCCTACAAGCAGGCGATCGAGTTCGTCTCGCTCGGCTACGGCGCTGCCGTGGCCATCGTGATGATGCTGATCGTGACCATTGCCGCGCTGGTGTTCCTGCGGCGCTCGCGGCTCATGACCGTGGCTTGAGGCGGGTAGAAAACCATGCTGCTGACCATCCTCCGCCGTACCGTGCTCTGGGCCTTCGCCGTCTGGTGCGTGTTCCCCATCTACTGGCTCTTCAACACCTCGCTGAAGACCACCGTCGACGCCATTGCGCGGCCACCGACCTTCCTGTTCATGCCCACGCTCGGCAACTACGCCGAAGTGCTGGCCGACACCAAGGTGCATGCGTTCCTGACCAACAGCCTGGTGATCGCGCTGGGCACGGTGTTCGCCGGCCTGCTGATCGGTGCGCCCGCGGCCTATGTGCTCGCGCGGCATCGCTTCTGGGCAGCCGGCGGCATCGCGTTCTGGATCCTGGCGACGCGCTTCACGCCGCCGATCGCGATGCTGATTCCGTTCTTCATGGTCTTCTACAAGATCGGCCTGCTCGGCACGCACCTGGGGCTGGTCATCGCCCACACGGGGCTGAACCTGGCCATGATCGTCTGGATCATGCGGGGCTTCTTCCAGGACCTGCCGCGCGACCTCGAAGAGGCCGCCTTCATAGACGGCGCCGGCCATTTCCGGACCTTCGTCAAGGTGATCCTGCCGCTCGCCTGGCCGGGCATCGCGGCGGT
>CAIQMJ010000135.1 GCA_903872875.1 uncultured Variovorax sp. | reverse complement strand
CCGAACGACGACCCGGCGGCAGTCTACGAAAACAAGTGAGCGATCGACTCATTGTGATGGTGGCGACTTTCACATTGATCGAGCGGCAGGATCGATGCCCAGGACCGCGAGCTTTTCCGCATGGTTGGCGTGGACCCCGAAGCCATGAAGCGCATCGTGGTCAAGAGCTCTCACCATTTCCGCGCAGATTTCGAACAGCTGGTCGAGGAGCCGGCCACTGACATCTTGTTCGCGCTCGCACCTGGCATGCTCCCGGCCGATCCGGCCGACCTCCCCTGGAAAAAGCTGTCGCCTGCCACGCGGCTGCGTCCGTGACAGATGACTCTGCAGCCGCCGTCCGGTCCTGACGATCAGCGACGGTTTGGACGGCACGCCCACGTTCATGTTCAGAGCCTTTGTCGTCGGTTGCGAGATTGCGCCGAAAGCCGCTCGGCGCTCGGGAAAAGGAAATCAAGGAAGAGAGTGTTCTTCGCGGAAAGTCATGGCGACGGCCTTCCTGACCAGCCGGTAGGACGTCGCAGAATCTTGTGGCGATATGGCCCGCCAAGGCGTCGACCGCATCGGCTTTTCCGCGTCTGGCGATCGCGTACCTGCGCGGCGCATCGGCGCCTCGAATGCTGCCAAACTCGACACCCCCGCTTCGAGGTTCCATGATTCGTTTCCTGCACACCGCCGATTGGCAGATCGGCCGCCAGTTCGCCACCTTCGATCCCGAGCACGCGCCCATCCTGGCGGAGGCGCGCATCTCGGTGGTCGAGCGCATCGCCGCACTCGCGACGCAGCACGCGGTCGATGCCGTGCTGGTGGCCGGCGACGTGTTCGATGCGCAGACGGTGTCCGAGCGCACCATCCGGCGGCTCTTCAATGCACTGGCCGGCTACGCAGGTCCATGGCTGATGATTCCCGGCAACCACGATGCGGCGCTGGCCGAGAGCGTCTGGACGCGTGCGCAGCGCCTGGGTGCGGTGCCGGCCAACGCGCATCTGCTGCTGGCACCGTCGCCCGCGCTGTTCGCCGCGCAAGGATTCGCGGTGCTGCCCGCGCCGCTCACGCAGCGCCATACCTACGGCGACCTCACCGGCTGGTTCGACACGGCCGAAACGCCCCCCGGTCTGCTGCGCATCGGCATCGCGCACGGCAGGGTGCAGGGCATCCTGTCGGAAGACATCGATTCGGCCAACCCGATCGCGCCCGATCGTGCCCAGCGGGCGCGGCTCGACTATCTGGCGCTCGGCGACTGGCATGGCTGCAAGCGGATCGACGCGCGCACCTGGTACGCCGGCACGCCCGAGCCCGATCGCTTCAAGGCCAACGACGCGGGCCAGGCGCTGCTGGTGGAGATCGCCGCCCCGGACAGCGAGCCGGTCGTCACGTCGCTCGCCGTCGGCCAGTACCGATGGCAACTGCTTGCCGCGGCGCTGCAGGTACCGAGCGACATGGACGCGCTGCAGGCGCAGCTCGACGCGCTCGGTCCGCGCGACGTGGTCGATCTGCGCGTGCAGGGCCGCACCGACCTCGGTGGCCTGCAGGGCCTGAAGGCCGCGATCGGCCGCGCCGAAGCCCGCGCGCGCCATCTGCAAGCCGACCTGTCCACGCTGCAGCTGGTGCCGACCGACGAGGACATCGCCGGCTTGCAGGCCGACGGCTACCTCGGTGAGTTGCTGACCGAACTGCGCGACCTGCAGTCCGGCAGCGACGCGGCGCAAGCCCGCACTGCGCAGGACGCGCTGGCGCTGCTCGCCGGCGCGCTGGCTCGGCGTCTGCCGACAACGGCGTCCTCGGCCACCGCCGGCGCCGGCGCCGCCGAGGTAATCGCAACCTCCTCCGCATCGGCGACGACATCGGCAGGAGCTTCCCGGCCATGAGCCTGCAGATCACCCGCCTTCGCGTCGAACAACTCCGGCGCTTCCGCCAGCCGTTGGAACTCTCCGGCTTCGAACCCGGCCTGAACATCGTCGCGGCGCCCAACGAGGCCGGCAAGAGCACGCTGGTGCGCGCGATCCGCGCCGCCTTCTTCGAGCGGCATCGCTCTACCGCGGTCGACGACCTGCGCCCCTGGGGGGAGGGCAGCGGCGCGGCGCCACAGGTCGAACTCGACTTCCTGCTCGACGGCGAGCCGCACCGGCTCGTCAAGAGCTTCCTCGGAAAGAAGCGCTGCACGCTGCAGGTCGGCGCGCGCATGTTCGACGGCACCGATGCCGAAGACCACCTGGCGCAGCGCTTCGGCTTCGCCTTCGCCGGCAAGGGCGCGAGCAAGCCCGAGCATTGGGGCATCCCCGGCCTGCTGTGGGTCGAGCAGGGCGCGGGGCAGGAGCTCGAGGTGAGCCATGCGCGCGACCATCTGCACGATGCGCTGCAAGGCCAGGTGGGCGCGTCCGCAGGCGCGCTGGCCGCGACCGGTGGCGACGAGATCCTCGAGCAGCTCCGCGTCCAGCGCAATGAGCTGCTGACCGGTGCCGGCAAGCCGCGCGCCGCCTATGCCGAAGCGGCCGAGTCGATTCAGGCCCTGCAGCCCCAACTGGCCGCCATGGACGCACAGATCGCCACCTATCGTCGCCAGGTCGACCAGTTGGCCGAGCTGCGCACGCAGCACCAATCCGATGAAGCCACCCAGCCGTGGGAACCGCTGCGCCAGTCGCTTGCCGGTGCGCAGGCGCAGCAACAGGCGCTGCAGGTGCAGCAGGCACAGCTGCAGGCCGACCGCGCACGGTTGCGCCAGCTCGACGGCACGCGCGATCTGCTGCTCAAGGAACTCGACGGCCTTGCGCGCCAGCAGGCCGATGCCGACGCGCGCGCCCAGGCGCTCGCGAAGGCCGATGCGCAGCGCCAGGCGGCCGACCAGGCGACGACGCAGGCGCGCGCGCATGCGGAGGCCGCGCAACGCCGTGCGCAGGCCGCACGCGAGGCATGGCGTGTCGCGCGGCAAGAGGCCAACCGCCAGGCGCTGCATCAGCAGCTGCAGCGTGCCGGGGTCGATGCCGAGCGCAGCACTCAGGCGCTGCAGCGTGCGGAGGAAGCCGGCCAGCGGCTGGCCGCATTGCGTTCGCAGGCTGCCGAGGCGCCGGCCATTCGCGCCGCGCAGGTGCGCCAGTTGGTAGACCTCGAACGCACCGAGCGCGATGCGGCCCTGCGCCGCGAGGCCGTTGCGACGCGCCTGCAGTTCAACCTGCCCGAAGGCCAATCGGTCGATCTGCAAACGCAAGGCAGGTCCGATCGGCTGCAGGCGAGCGGCGAGCGGCTGCTCGACGCGCCCGCCACCTTGCAGTTGCCTGGCGGCGGCGAACTGATCGTCACGCCCGGTGGCGCCAACCTGTCCGACCTGGCCCGCAGCCACGATCAGGCGCAGGCCTCGCTGATCGCCGCGCTGCAGGCGGCCGGTGTTGCCGACCTGGCCGAAGCGCAGGCGCGGCTCGCCGCATCGTCCGACCGCGAGGCGCAGATCCGGCTGGCCGAGCAGGCACTTGCGATCGTCGCGCCGCAGGGCCTGGAGCCGTTGCACGCGGCGCTGGCCGAGGCACGCTCGCGTGGCGCCACTGCGCAAGAGGCCCTGGCGCGCCTGCCTGTGGCATCTGCCGCATCCATCGGCAGCCTGTTGCCGCTCGACAGTACCGAAGCTGCACAGGACGCAGCAACGGCCGCCGAGCAGGCCACTGCCAAGGCGCTGGCCGATGCGCAGCGGCGGCAAGCGGCTGCGCAGAGCCAGCACGACACCGCGCAACACGAACATGCGGCCGCGCAGGCTGCGCTCGCCGACCCGGCCCGCGGCCAGCGACAGGCCCAGGCGCGCGATCAGCTGCTGGCCAACGGTGCCGAACGCGAAGCGCTGGCCGATCGCATCGATGTCGCCGCGGCCCAGGTGCAGGACGCGCGGCCCGACATCGTCGCGCAGGACATCGAACGGCTGCAGCGCAGCATCGAGCAGATGGTGCGCGGCCATCAGCAGCGCCGCGAAGCGCTGTTGCTGCTCGAGAACACGCTGCAACAGGCTGGTGCGCAGGGCCTCGAAGAACAGCGCGATGCGCTCGCCGGTCAGCTCGGCCAGATGCAGCGCCGGCATGCCGAACTGCAGCGCCGCGCCGATGCGCTCGACCTGCTGTGCCGACGGCTCGACGACAAGCGCCGCGACACCCTGGCGCGCCTGCAGGCGCCGCTGCAGGACCGCCTGCAGCATTACCTGCCGCTGCTCATGCCTGGCGCCACGGTGCAGATGGATGCCGGCCTAGCGCCCGGCACGCTGGTGCGCCCCGGCGTCGGCGGCGCGAGCGAGACCGGCCAGGTGCAGGCGTTGAGCTTCGGCGCGCGCGAGCAGCTCGGGCTGATCAGCCGCTTCGCCTATGCCGACCTGCTGCAGCAGGCCGGCCGGCCGACGCTGCTGATCCTGGACGACGCACTGGTCCACAGCGACGCCGGCCGGCTCGCGCAGATGAAGCGCGTGCTGTTCGATGCCGCGCAGCGCCACCAGGTGCTGCTGTTCACCTGCCACCCCGAACACTGGCGCGACATGGGCGTCGGCGTGCGCGCGCTGCCGCTGTCCTGAGCGGATTCCGCAACCTCCGATACGCTTCGACCCGATGAGCGACACGCCCCTTATTCCCGGCTTCATGGCGGTGCACAGCAACCACCCTGAAGCCCTGCGCGACCTGGTGCTGGCCTGGATGGCCCGGCATCCGCTCGCGCCGCTGGAAGACGAATGGGTGCTGGTGCAGAGCAACGGCGTCGCGCAGTGGCTGCGGCTGTCGCTGGCGCGCGATGTGCGGCATGGCGGTGTCGGCATCGCGGCCGCCTTGCAGACCGAACTGCCTTCGCGCTTCATCTGGCAGGCCTATCGCGCGGTGCTCGGCGCCCAGGCGGTGCCCGCGACCTCGCCCTTCGACAAGCCGCTGCTGGTCTGGCGGCTGATGCGGCTGTTGCCTGCGCTGCTGGCCGAGGACGTGTTCGCGCCGCTCGCGCGCTTCCTCGACGACGACACCGACCGCCGCAAGCGCCATCAACTGGCCGAGCGGCTGGCCGATCTGTTCGATCAATACCAGGTCTACCGTGCCGACTGGCTCGCGGGCTGGGCCGCTGGTGGCGACGACATCGCCACAAGCCGTGGCGGGCTGCAGCCGGTGCCCGACGCGCTGCGCTGGCAGCCGCGGCTCTGGCGCGCGCTGCTGGAGGATGTCGGCGCAGAAGGTGCCGGTGGCGCAGCCAGCAGCCGTGCCGCCGTGCACCAGCGCTTCATGGCCGCGGTCGCGAGTGGTCCGGACGAACGTCCTGCGGGCCTGCCGCGGCGGCTCGTCGTCTTCGGCATCTCGTCGCTGCCGCAGCAATCGCTCGAAGTGCTGGCCGCGCTCGCGCGCTGGGTGCAGGTGCTGATGTGCGTGCACAACCCCTGCGAGCACGACTGGTCGCACATCGTGGCCGACAAGGACCTGCTGCGGGCCGAGCGCTGGCGCCAGCGCCGCCGTCCGGGCAGCGAGCGCGCCATCGCCGACGAGGCGCTGCACCTGCATGCGCAGCCGCTGCTGGCTGCCTGGGGCAAGCAGGGCCGCGACTTCATCCGCCTGCTCGATACGCACGATGCGCACGAGGCCTATGCGCAGCGCTTTGCCGCGATCGGCGAGCGCATCGACCACTTCGAGCCGAACGCGCGCGACACGCTGCTGCGCCAGTTGCAGGACGACATCCGCGACCTGCGGCCGCTGGCCGAATCGCGCGCGCTGTGGCCGGCGCTCGACGCGCAGGCCGACGACTCGGTCCGCTTCCACGTCGCGCACGGGCCGCAGCGCGAGGTCGAGGTGCTGCACGACCAGTTGCTGGCCGCATTGGCGGCCGACGCCACGCTGCGCCCGCGCGACGTCATCGTGATGGTGCCGGACGTCGCCGCCTACGCACCGCACATCCAGGCGGTGTTCGGGCTGTTCGGCCCGGAGGATCGCCGCCACATCCCGTTCACGCTGGCCGACCAGACGCGGCGCCACCACGACCCGCTGCTCGCGGCGCTCGAAGCGCTGCTCGCGTTGCCACAGTCGCGCGTCGCGATGAGCGACATGCTCGACTGGCTCGAAGTGCCGGCGTTGCGGGCGCGCTTCGGCATCGACGAAGACCGGTTGCCGCTGCTGCACCGCTGGATGTCGGCCGCCAACATCCGTTGGGGCCTGCATGCCGACCAGCGGCGTGCGTTCGACCTGCCCGATGCATCGGGCCAGAACAGCTGGGACTTCGGCCTGAAGCGGATGCTGCTCGGCTATGCGGTCGGCAGCGGCGCGGCCTGGGACGGCATCGAGCCGCTCGACGAGGTCGGCGGACTCGACGCCGCGTTGCTCGGTCCGCTGGTGCAGTTGCTGACCACGCTCGAGGCGCACTGGCGCACGCTCGGCACGCCCGCGGCGCCGGCCGAATGGGGCGAGCGGCTGCGCGCGCTGCTCGCCGACTTCTTCCTGGCCGGCAGCGAGTCCGATGGCTTCACGTTGCGCCGGCTCGAAGCGTCGCTGCAGGAGTGGCTCGCGGCCTGCGATGCCGCCGCGCTCGACGAGCCGCTGCCGCTGTCGGTGGCGCGCGAGCATTGGCTGGCGCAGATCGACCAGACCTCGTTGAACCAGCCCTTCTTCGCCGGTGCAGTGACCTTCGCGACGCTGATGCCGATGCGGGCCATTCCGTTTCGCATCGTCGCGCTTCTCGGCATGAACGACGGCGACTATCCGCGCAGCCGCGTGCCGATGGACTTCGACCTGATGAGCCCCGACTACCGCCCCGGCGACCGCTCGCGTCGCGAGGACGACCGCTACCTGTTCCTCGAGGCGCTGCTGTCGGCGCGCGAGCGGCTGCACATCAGCTGGGTCGGCCGCAGCATCCACGACCAGTCGGAGCGGCCGCCGTCGGTGCTGGTCGCGCAGCTCCGCGATCACCTGGCGTCGGGCTGGCGGCTGGCGTGCGACGAAGCGCTGGCGCCGGGCGACGCGGACGCGGGCGCGCGGCTGCTGCATGCGCTCACGGTCGAACACCGGCTTCAGCCTTTTCATCCGGCGTACTTCAGCGAAGGCGATGCACGCCTGTTCAGCCACGCACGCGAATGGCGCGCCGGTTTCGCGACCACGCCGGAGGTGCCAGCCGCGGCGCAGACCGGCACCGGTTCGCCCGAACTCGCCCCCTGGACCTTCGAAGGCCCGCTCACCTTGCGGCTGCTGGCGGGCTTTCTCAAGGACCCGGTCGGCAGCTTCTTCAGGGAGCGCCTGCACATCCATTTCGGCGCGGCCGATCCGGTCGGCGAAGACCAGGAACCGTTCGCGATCGATGCGCTCGTCAACTGGCGCCTGCAGGACGAACTGATCCAGGCGCAGCAGGCCGCAATGGCCGAGGGCACACCGCGCGAAACCGCGCTGCGCGATGCGCTCACGCGCATGCAGCGACGCGGCGAGCTGCCGGCCGGCCACTTCGCCGAACTCGTGCAGGCCGAACTGGCCGAGCCGATGGACAAGATGTTCGCCGAGTACGCCACCGCGCTGGACGACTGGCCCGAGGCGCTGCCTGATGCGGCGCTCGACCATCTGCCCGCGGGTCGCGACGAGGCGCTGCGCCTGGTCGACTGGCTCGACGGGCTGCGCGGCAACGCGGCGGACCTGCGCTGCCGGCTGCTGCTCGACAGCGGCAGCCTCGTCACCAAGGGCCGCTACCGGCTCGACCGGCTCGTGCCCTACTGGGTCGCGCACCTCGCGGCGCACCTCGACGGCGATGTGCTCACCACCCGCATCGTGAGCAAGGCTGGCAGCGTGACCTTGCTGCCGCTCGGCACGGAACAGGCGCGGCAGCATTGG
>CAIQMJ010000134.1 GCA_903872875.1 uncultured Variovorax sp. | reverse complement strand
CCTGATGCAGCCGCGCATCCGGCCGATCTACCCGCAGGCACGCTGCTGCGGCACCGCCATCACCGTGCTGCTGCACCCGGGCGACAACTGGATGATGCATGTGGCCGCCGAGCAGATCCGGCCCGGTGACGTGGTCGTCGCGGCCTGCACCGCCGACAGCACCGACGGCTTCTTCGGCGACCTGCTGGCGACGTCGTTCAAGTCGCGCGGCTGCCGCGGCCTGGTGATCGACGGCGGCGTGCGCGACGTGCGCGACCTCACGGAGATGGACTTCCCGGTGTTCAGCCGCGCGATCCATGCCAAGGGCACGATCAAGGCGACGCTCGGCTCGGTCAACGTGCCTGTGGTCTGCGCGGGCGCGCTCGTCAACCCCGGCGACGTGATCGTGGCCGACATCGACGGCGTGGTGGTCGTGCCCGCGGCAATGGCGGCGCAGGTCGCCGCGGCGGCGCAGGCGCGCGAAGCCAACGAGGCGCAGAAGCGCGCGCGCCTGGCCAGCGGCGAACTCGGGCTCGACATGTACGCGATGCGCGAACCACTGGCCAAGGCCGGCCTGCGCTACCTGGACTGAAGGAGATCGACACATGGCCCGCATCATCGGCGCGATCGCCTGCTCCCACACGCCCACCATCGGCTTCGCCTTCGACAGGAACAAGCAGCAGGACCCGGTCTGGGCGCCGATCTTCGCCGCCTTCGAGCCGGTGCAGCGCTGGCTCGCCGAGCGCAAGCCGGACGTGCTGTTCTTCATCTACAACGACCACGTCAGCTCCTTCTTCTTCGACCACTATTCGGCCTTCGCGCTGGGCGTGGGCGAGCAGCACCGCGTGGCCGACGAGGGCGGCGGCGCGCGCGACCTGCCCGCGCTGGCCGGGCATCCGGCGCTGGCGCAGCACATCGGCCGTTCGCTGGTGGCCGACGAGTTCGACATGTCCTTCTTCCAGGATCGCGCGCTCGACCACGGCGTGTTCTCGCCGATGTCGCTGCTGTGCCCGCATCAGCCGAGCTGGCCGATACCGGTGGTGCCGCTGCAGGTCGGCGTGCTGCAGTCGCCGGTACCCTCGGCGCGCCGCTGCTGGCGGCTCGGCCAGGCGTTGCGCCGCGCGATCGAGAGCTATCCCGAGGACATCGAGGTGGCGATCGTCGCCACCGGCGGCCTGTCGCACCAGGTGCACGGCGAGCGCGCCGGCTTCAACAACACGGCATGGGACGCGCAGTTCCTCGACCTGATCGAGAACGACCCGGTGCGGCTCACCGAGATGACGCAGGCCGAGCTGGCCACGCTGGGCGGCCTCGAAGGTGCCGAAGTGATCATGTGGCTGGTGATGCGCGGCGCCATGTCGAGCAACATCCGCAAGACGCACCAGAGCTACTACCTGCCGTCGATGACCGGCATCGCCACCGCGATCTACGAGAACCTGGCGAGCCCGCCGGTCGCCGGCGAAGTGCTGCGGCACCGGCAGCACATGGCCACGCAGCTCGCAGGCATCGAGGCGCTGCCGGGCACGTACCCGTTCACGCTGGAGATGGGCGTGCGCGCCTACAGGGTCAACCCGTTCCTGCACGGCATGACGCAGCCGGCGCACCGCGCGGCCTTCGTGGCCGACGAGGAACTCGCCTTCGAGGCCGCCGCGTTGACCACCGAGGAGCGCGACCTGCTGCGCCGGCGCGACTGGCGCGGCCTCATCCACTACGGCGTGATCTTCTTCATGCTGGAGAAGCTGGGCGCGGTCGTCGGCGTGTCGAACCTGCACATCTATGCCGCCATGCGCGGGCAATCGCTCGACGACTTCCAGCAGACGCGCAATGCGCCGGGCGCGCTGTATTCGGTGGCCGGCAAGGACGCCGCGCCGCAGGGCTGGGACGCGCCCGCGCCGGCCGGGCAATGAACCCT
>CAIQMJ010000133.1 GCA_903872875.1 uncultured Variovorax sp. | reverse complement strand
GTCATGTCCCGAAGCAGGTCGGCGCAGGGCCCGATGTTGCCGTCGTCCGTCGAGTCGAAGGTGGCGCAGTACTTGAAGAACAGTTGCCGCGCGCCGCGCGAGCGCAATACATCCGCGCCTCGCCGGAACGCAGCGACCGCTTCCGCCGCAGGCACGACGCGCGTCTTCTGCGCAATCACCAGTGCGTCCAGATCGGTGTCCAGGGATGCCGCGGCCTCGGGATCCGTCACGAAGCCGCAGCGCATGCCCTGTGCCACGAGCATGGCGGCGAGCTCCATGCCGCCGGTCAGGTCATCGGCCAGCGCGCCGAACAAGAGTGTCATGAACGAGTCTCCAAACTTGGCTATTGCACTACATCAAACATGATATATCATGCAGCGAATTAGCAAATCGCCCAAACAGCCAAGGATCCGCATGCCTTCCGTTGCCTCGCCCGCCCTTGCCAATCACCAGGACGCCCAGTTGCGTCAGCGCGCGGCCAGGGTGGTGCCTGGAGGCATGACCGGTCACCTGAACGCGGCGGCGCTGCCAGCGGGCTATCCGCAATTCTTCGAGCGCGGGCAGGGCTGCCGGGTGTGGGACGTGGACGGCAACGCCTACATCGACTTCATGTGCAGCTGGGGCCCGAACCTGCTGGGCCATCACCATCCCGAGGTCGACGCCGCCGCCGCGCGCCAGCAGGCGCTGGGCGATTGCCTGAACGGTCCCACGCCGCGCTTCGTCGAGCTGGCCGAGCGCTTCGTGGCGCGCAGCGCGCATGCCGACTGGGTGCTGTTCCAGAAAAACGGCACCGACGCCACCACGGTCGGCGTGATGGTGGCGCGCGCCGCCACGGGCAAGCGCAAGGTGCTGGTCGCGACCAAGGCCTATCACGGCGCCGACCCCTGGTGCACGCCGGTGCCGAACGGCATCACCGCCGAGGACCGCGCGCATCTCATCTACTACACCTACAACGACGTCGCGAGCCTCGAGGCTGCCGCCGCGGCTGCGGGCGACGACCTGGCCGCCATCGTCTGCTCCGCGTTCAAGCACGACATCGGCGTGGACCAGGAACTGCCCAGGCCCGAATTCGCGCGCCGTGCGCGCGCGCTGTGCGACAAGGCGGGTGCCGCGCTGATCCTCGACGAGGTGCGCGCCGGCTACCGCATGCACGCCGGCGGCAGTTGGGAGACGGTCGGCGTGCGGCCCGATCTCAGTGCCTGGAGCAAGTCGATCGCCAACGGCTACGCGCTGGCGGCGGTCACCGGCGTGGATGCGCTGCGCGACGCTGCCACCCGCATCTACACGACCGGCTCCTTCTGGTCGGGCGGCGTGGCGATGGCCGCCGGCCTGGCCACGCTGGAGGTCGCCGAGTCGACGGACGTGGTGGCCCATGTGCATCGCATGGGCCAGCGCTTTCGCGATGGCATCGCCGCGCAGGCAACGAGCCACGGCGTGGGTGTGCGCCAGACCGGGCCCGCAGCGCTGCCGCTGATCCTGTTCGACAACGATCCGGGCGTCGACAGGGGTGCGGTGTTCGCGGCCGAGGCCTTGCGCCGCGGTGTCTACCTGCATCCGCGCCACAACATGTTCCTGTCGCTTGCGCACACCGAACAGGACATCGACCTCGCGCTGCAGGCGACCGACGCCGCATTCGCGCTGGTCGCGCAGCGCTTCGGCAGCCACTGACTGACACAGGCAGGACGCAACAGCATGAGCATGGTTTCTCCCGCAGCCCACCCATCCCCGGAAACGGCGGCACACGTTGGCGGCGCCGCCATCGAGATCAGCGGCCTCAGCAAGCAGTTCGGTGCGGTGAAGGCAGTCGACGGCGTTTCGCTCAGCGTGCAGCCCGGGGAATTCCTGGCGCTGCTCGGGCCCAGCGGCTCGGGCAAGACCTCGATCCTGATGAGCATCGCCGGCTTCGAGCTGCCGGACGCGGGCCGCATCTCCATCGACGGCAAGGACGTCACCTATCTGCCGGCGAGCCAACGCAACCTGGGCATGGTGTTCCAGAAGTACACACTGTTTCCGCATCTCACGGTGCTCGACAACGTGGCCTTCGGGCTGAAGATGCGCGGCGTCGCGCGCGCGGAGCGCCACAAGCTGGCCGCGCAGGCACTCGCCACCGTGCGGCTCGACGGCTACGGCGCGCGCATGCCGGCGCAACTCTCCGGCGGCCAGCAGCAGCGCGTGGCACTCGCGCGCGCCATCGTCTACCGGCCCAAGGTGCTGCTGATGGACGAGCCGCTCAGCGCGCTCGACAAGAACCTGCGGGAGGAGATGCAGCTCGAGATCAAGCGGCTGCAGTCGCAGCTCGGCATCACGGTGGTCTTCGTCACGCACGACCAGGGCGAGGCGCTCACCATGGCCGACCGCGTGGCCATCCTCAACCAGGGGCGCATCCAGCAACTCGATGCACCCCGCGCGCTGTACGAGAAGCCGCAGACGCGCTTCGTCGCCGGCTTCATCGGCGAGACCAACTTCGTGCCGGTGCAGGTCGGCCCGCTGCGGCCGACGGGTGCGCTGGTGCAGATGCCCGGCGGCGTGGGCGCGCGCGAAGTGCGCAGCGACGCGCTGGTCGGCCGTATCGCCGCCAACAGCGCTGCCGTGGCCGCGATCCGGCCCGAGCAGATCACGCTCGGGCGCATGGACGATCCGGCCGCGCTGCAGGCGACGGTGAGCGGCGTGATCTACAGCGGCTCGACGGTGCTGTGCATTGCCCAGCTCGCCGATGGCACCGAACTGCGTGCGCGGCTGCCCGACCCGAGCCGCGTCGCGGTGTCGAGCGGTGACCGCGTCGGCCTGCTGTGGCCGGACGACGCATTGCGCATCTACGGGGACGACGTGCACGGAGCGCCGGCGCGATGACGGCCGCTGCCATCACGCCCGAGGTCTCTGCGCCGCCCGCCGCCGCGGCGCCGTCGGCGTTCCGGCGCCTGTGCCTGGGCAGCCGCTCGATCAGCGTGGCTGCATCGGCTGCGCTGCTGGCGCCGTTCTTCGCATTGCTGCTGGTGGTCTTTCTCTATCCCTTGCTCAGCCTGCTGTCGACCAGCTTCCTCGAGCCGCGTCCCGGATGGGGCAACTACGCACGCGTCTTCGACAACCCGGTCTACCTGCGGGTGATGTTGCGCACTGGCTGGATCAGCCTGCTGACCACGCTCCTCGCGCTGGTGCTGGGCTTTCCGATCGCCTACATGATGACCAAGGTGAAGGGTGCCACGGCCGCCTTGCTCACGGCCTGCGTGCTGCTGCCGCTGTGGTCGAGCGTGCTGGTGCGCACCGCCGCCTGGATCGTGCTGCTGCGCCGCGACGGCATCGTCAACAACGCGCTGCAGTGGCTCGGCATCACGGGCCGGCCGCTCACGCTGCTGTATACCGAGGGCGCGGTGGTGCTGGCCATGGCACACGTGCTGCTGCCCTTCCTGATCCTGCCGATCTATTCGGCGCTGAAGAACATTCCGGACGACTACATGCGCGCTGCCGCCATGCTCGGCGCGAACCGCCGCCGGGCCTTCTTCGAGGTGCTGCTGCCGTTGAGCCGTGCCGGCGTGTGGAGCGGCTGCCTCATGGTGTTCCTGTCGGCACTCGGCTTCTTCGTCACGCCTGCGCTCATCGGCAGCCCGCAGGAGCTGATGATCGCCACGCTGGTCTCCCAGCAGGTGCGCGAGATGCTCGACTGGCCCTTTGCGGCCGCGCTCATCGGCGTGCTGATGGCGGTTGTCGCCACGCTGACGATGGTCTTCAACAAGGCCGTCAGCTTCAATCGACTGATCGGAGGCGGGGCATGAGCCGAGCGGATCACATGAGCAACATGACCCGCGCACGCTTCGACTTCGGCGCCTTCTCGCTGCGCGCCTACGTGTGGCTCGTGGTGCTGTTCATCATGGTGCCCACGCTGATCATCGTGCCCATGTCCTTCAGTCCGGCGGACTTCCTGGAGTTCCCGCCGAGCGGCTTCACGCTGCACTGGTACCAGGAGTTCTTCGGCGACCGCCAGTGGCAGAAGGCCGCGGTGCTGAGCCTGCAGGTCGCTGCGCTGACCATGCTGTGCTCGGTGGTGATCGGCACCATGGTGTCCTATGCCATCGTTCGCGGCACGGCGCATTTCCGCTCGGTCACGCAGTTGATGGTGATCGGCCCGGTGATCGCGCCGCACATCGCGGTGGCCGTGGCCTGCTACCTGTTCTACCAGCGCCTGGGTGTCGTCGGCTCGCTGGCCGGCTTCGTGGCGGCGCACACGGTGCTCGCGCTGCCCTTCGTCATCTTCACCGTGTCGGCAGCCTTGAGCCGGGTCGACCCCGACCTCGAATCGGCCGCGATGAGCTGCGGTGCCAGCCGTCCGCGCGCGTTCTTCCACGTCACCCTG
>CAIQMJ010000132.1 GCA_903872875.1 uncultured Variovorax sp. | reverse complement strand
TGGCGGACGACTGCCTGCTACAGCCGGTGCAGCCTGCAGCAGCATGACGCACTTCCTGCACCAGCCCCTGCAGACGCTCGATCCCGAGGTCGCGGCGCTGATCGCGCAGGAGGGGCAGCGCCAGTCGGACCGGCTGGAACTGGTGGCCTCGGAGAACCACATCAGCCTGGCGCAGCGCGAGGCCGGTGGCAGCGTGCTGGCCGACACCACCGTCGAGGGCTATCCGGGGGCGCGTTTCCTGTCGGCTTCGGCGGACGTGGACGCGCTGGAGCAGTTGGCCATCGCCCGCGCCTGCCGGCTGTTCGGCGCGCGCTTCGCCAATGTGCAGCCGCATTCCGGCACCCAGGCCAACCAGGCCGCGCTGCTTGCCCTGCTGCGGCCCGGCGACACCCTGCTGTCCATGGACCTGCGGGCCGGCGGCCACTTCAGCCACGGCGCCGGCGGCACGCTGTCAGGCGACTGGTTCACGGCCCGCCATTACGGCGTGGATCCGCACACGGGCCTGATCGACCCCGACAAAGTGTTGTCGCTCGCGCGGCAGCACCGGCCTCGGCTCATCATCGCTGGCGCTTCGGCCTACCCGCGCAGCATCGACTTCGCGCGCTTCGCGGCCATCGCACACGAGGTCGGCGCCTTGTTGCTGGTGGACATGGCCCATGTCGCCGGCCTTGTCGCCACCGGCCACTTCCCGAATCCGTTGCCGCATGCGGACGTGGTCACCACGACCACCTACAAGAATCTGCGCGGGCCCCGCGGCGGCCTGATCCTGTGCAATGAGCCCGCGCTGGCCGCACGGCTGGACGCCGCGCTGTGTCCAGGTCTGCAGGGGACGCCGCTCATGCAGATGGTTGCCGCAAAGGCGGTCGCCTTCGGCGAAGCGCTGCAGCCCGAATTCCAGGCTTACAGCGCCCAGGTGCTGCGCAATGCGCGCGCACTTGGGGCTGGCCTGGCCGCGCGCGGCATCGATCAGCTCACCGGCGGAACCGACGTTCCGTTCGTGGTCGCTCATCTCCGGCCGCTCGGTGTGCAAGCAGCTCCGCTGGTACGTGCGCTGGATGCGTTGCAGGTCGGCTGCAGCGCCGTGCCCGTGCCGGGCGACGCGAATTTCGAGCAGGCCCACGGCCTGCGCCTCGGCGTTTCGGCCCTGACCACGCGCGGCATGGCCGAGGCCGAATGCGACGTCGTCGCCGGCATCGTCGCCGAGGCCGGCCGGGCGCTGGCCGCGGGACTGCCGCCGCCTGCCGGCGCAGCCGACACCGTTCGCGCGCTGTGCCGACGCTTCCCCCTCGCCCCCGTCGGGGTCGACGCACCCGCATCCCTTGCCACCGCTCTGTCCACCACCAGGAGTTGCCCATGATGAAACGCCGCACCCTTCTTGCCGCCGCCGCCGCTCTTGGCGCCAGTGCAGCCGCCCGTGCCCAAGTAGCCGCCGCGCCTGGTATCCCCACAGTGCTGACGCTCATGGTTCCCTTTCCTGCCGGCGGCGCCTCGGACATGTACGCCCGCGCCGTCGGTCCGCGCATGGCCAAGGAACTGGGCTGCACCGTCATCGTGGAAAACCTGCCCGGCGCCAGCGGCACTCTGGCGATTGCCAAGGTACTGGGGCGGGCCGCCGCCGGCGACATGCTGGTGGTGGGTTCACCGACGGAGTTGATCCTGGCCCCTGCGACGCTGCAGTCGGCCCACTACAAGCCCGAGGACTTCCGCCCGCTGGCCATGCTGTCCCGCTCGCAGTTGGCGCTGTATGCGCGCAGTGACCTGCCCGTCAACAGCGTCGATGAACTGGTCGCCTGGGCCAAGGCGAACCCTGCCGCGCCGCTGAGCTACGGCTCGGTCGGTGTCGGCAGCATCTACCACCTCGCGGGCGACGCCTTTGCCGAGGCAACCGGCGTGCCCATGACCCACGTGCCCTACAAGGGTGGTGCGCCGCTGATCACCGACCTGACGGGTGGCCACATCGACCTGGTGCTTCTTCCTGCGGACGGCAACATGGCGCGTCGCGTGGCCAGCGGCAAGCCCAAGGCGCTGGCCGTGACGGGCAGCACCCGCTCGCCGGTGTTTCCGTCCGTGCCGACCTTCGCCGAGACGCGCAGCATGCCGAACTTCACGACGGTCGATGCGTGGGCAGGCCTGTTCATTCCGACGACGGCACCGATGGCCCTGTCACAGGCCATGTCGCGGGCCGTGCTGGCGGCGCTCGGCGACCCCGAGGTCCAGCAACAACTGGAGGCACAGGCCGGCGTACCGCCAGCGCCGCCCCTGCCGGCACCGCAGCTGGCAGCCTTCTACAGCAGCGAAATAGCGCGCTACACGCAAGCCATCCGCAAGGCAAAGCTGCAACCGGTCTAGCCGCCGCGATGCATGTCCGATCCGCTATCGGGCCCCGGCGGACAGGTACGCCGCCAACCGCCGCGCGGTTCGCGCGCTGGCGCCCTTGCCGGTGACCGCCAGCGCCGGCGGGTTGCCCAGCATCCGCTCGAAGACCGCCCGAACTTCTTCCGCGCCGATGTCCTCGATCATCGCGATCGCCTCGGCCATCGGCGTCGAGGTTCCGCTGGCGAAGACCTCTTCGACGGCCTGCTCCATCGTGGCGTAGGTCCGCTCGGCGGCGCGCACACGGGACACGGTCAACTGGTTCTTCGCCCGCTCCAGGTGCACGGGATCGATGCGGGCCGCCTGTGCGCGCAGCAGCTCGCCAGTGGCCGTCACCAACGCGTCCAGCTTGTCCGGCGTGGTGACCGCATGCACGACGAAGCTGGCCCAGACGTCCCCGCTGTCCATCGTGGAATGGGCCGTGTAGGCCAGGCCGAGCTGCTCGCGGACCGTATCGACCAGGGGCGCCGACATGCCGCCTCCGAACAGGTTGGCCGCAAGCGTTGCCGCCAGGCGCCAGCGCTGCTGCGGGATCTCGTCCTGCCGCGTGGGCGCGAGCGGGAAGGCGATGTTCAGGAAGACCTGCGACACCTGCGTGAAGCGCCGGGCCAAGGTTTGGCCGACGTACCTCGCCGGTGTCGGCGCGCGCAGCGCGGGCAGGTCGGCCGACGCAGGCATCGCTGCAAAGAGTTCCCCGGCGAGCGCCACCCAGGCTTCGACGTCGAAGTTCCCGGCCACGGCGACGACGGTCTTTTCCGCGACGTAGTGGGACTGCACGTGGCGGACCAGGTCGTGCCGGGTGAAGCCTTCGATGTTGGCGACGGTGCCGATCACCGGCATGCCCATCGGGTCTTCGCCCCAGATGGCGCGGTCGAGCAACTCGCTGGAGCAATCCTCCGGATCCTCCTCGTACTCGATGGCCTCCTGGCGAATCACTTCGAGTTCACGCTGCAATTCACCGTCGGGAAAGGTGCTGTTCAGAACGATGTCGGCCGTCATGCGCGTCAGAAGCTCCGCGTGCCGGCCCAGCCCGGTCATGAAGTAGCCGGTCGTGTCCTTGCCCGTGAACGCATTGACATCCGCGCCCAGCCGCTCCGCGTCGAGGTTGATGGCCTGGACGGAGCGGGTGGCGGTGCCCTTGAACGCCATGTGCTCGAGGACATGGCTGATGCCGTTGGTGAGCGGCGTCTCGTCGCGCGAGCCGACCCGCAGGAACACGCCCACACTGGCGCTCTGCACATGGGGCATGGGAATGGCAAGCAGCCTCACCCCGTTGGGAAGCGTGTGGAGAACCGTGGTGGTGCGCTCCGTCGACAGCCGGGCCATGGCTCAGCGGCTTTCCGGCTGTTGCAGCCTGACGCCGATGCCATAGAGCGCGAGCAGGCCCAGCACGTGCCCGATGGCCACGCCTGGTTCACCCGCTTCGATGCGGCCGATGGTCTGGACGTGCACGCCAAGGCGCGCGGCCGCCGCAGCCTGCCCCTCTCCGGCGGCCGACCGGGCCAGCCTTGCCGCCGCTCCCAGTTCCCGGATGGCCTGCAAGGCGTCGCCGCCGATGTCTGCCGAGATGCGTTTGCCTTGGGTCATGGAGCTGGATTGTCGCTGCGCGCGTGACCTGACTGCGCAGCGGTCATCGCAAGCGTGGCGACACGAAACGTCTATGCATAGTCAGGATCGTTCTTTGCGAT
>CAIQMJ010000131.1 GCA_903872875.1 uncultured Variovorax sp. | reverse complement strand
TCTCCACCGACAACAACGGCCGCATCTACGGCCTGGCGCCGGACCGCCGCGTCACGCTGGTGACGCAGACCGGCGAGGGCGAGACCACGCGCCTGCTGCCGTCGGATACCGTTGTCGAGGAGGTCGCGCGGTGAACGCAGCGGTCAACAAGTCCACGCCCTGGTGGCTGTCCGGACCGGCGCTGCTGCTCTTCACCGTGCTGCTGCTGGTGCCGCTCGCGCTGACGGGGGTGCTGTCCTTCAACGTGTACGACCCGGCGACCGGACCGAAGTCGGGCGAGTTCACGCTCGACCACTACGTCCACCTGTTCACCGACTCCTACTACTACGGCATCTTCTGGCGCACCTTCTGGATCTCGGGGCTGGTCGCGATCCTCTGCGTGCTGATCGGCACGCCCGAGGCCTACGTGCTGAGCCGCATGCGCAATCCGTGGCGCTCGATCCTGTTGCTGGTCGTGCTCGCGCCGCTCCTCGTGTCGGTGGTGGTGCGGGCCTTCGGCTGGAGCATGCTGCTCGGGCCGGAGGGCCTGGTCAACGGGCTGCTGAAGCTCGTCGGCATCGGCCCGATGCGCATCCTCTACACCGAGACGGCGATCGTGATCGCGCTGGTGCACGTGATGCTGCCCTTCATGGTGATCCCGGTCTGGACCTCGCTGCAGAAGCTGGACGCGGGCGTCGAGAACGCCGCGCTGTCGCTGCGTGCCACGCCCTTCACCACGCTGCGCCGCATCGTGCTGCCGCAGGTCATGCCCGGCATCCTGTCGGGCAGCCTGATCGTGTTCGGCCTGTCGGCCAGCTCCTTCGCGATTCCCGGCCTGCTCGGCGGACGCCGCCTGAAGATGGTCGCGACCGTCGTCTACGACGAGTACCTGCACGAGCTCAACTGGCCGCTCGGCGCGGCCATCGCCCTCACCCTGCTGGTGGCCAACCTGGTCGTCATGCTGAGCTACAACCGGCTGGTCGAAGGCCGCTACAAGAAATCTCTCGGTTGACACCATGAGCAAGAACGGCCCCCTCGCCCTCGCATTCAACGCGCTCGTCATCGCCTTCATGCTCGCGCCGCTGCTGGTGGTGTGCGTGGTGGCGTTCACGCCCGAGAACACGCTCACGCTGCCGACCACGGAGTTCTCGCTGCGCTGGTTCCGCGCGGCCTTCGAGCATCCGGACTTCATGCAGTCGTTCTGGAACAGCCTGTGGCTGGCGCTCGCGTCGGCCACCATCGCGACACTGCTCGCTGTGCCGGCCGGCATGGCGATCACGCGCTACAGCTTTCCGGGCCGCGACTTCCTGAACGGCCTGTTCCTGTCGCCGCTGATCATTCCGCACCTGGTGCTCGGCGTGGCGCTGCTGCGGCTGTTCGCGCTGGTCGGCGGTACCGGCAGCTTCGGCTTCCTGGTCTTCGCGCATGCGCTGATCGTCACGCCCTACACGCTGCGGCTGGTGGTGGCGGCGCTGGTCGGCTTCGACCGCAGCGCGGAGCAGGCGGCGCTGTCGCTCGGCGCGAGCCAGGCCACGGTGTTCCGGCGCATCACGCTGCCGATGATCCTGCCCGGCGTGACCGGCGGCTGGCTGCTGGCCTTCATCAACAGCTTCGACGAAGTCACGATGTCGATCTTCGTGACCTCGCCGAGCACGGTGACGCTGCCGGTGCGGATGTACATGTACGCGACCGAGTCGATCGATCCGCTGATGGCGGCGGTGTCGGCCCTGATGGTGGCGGTGACCGCGGTCGCCATGATCATCCTCGACCGGCTCTACGGCCTCGACCGCGTGCTGGTGGGGCGCCACTGAAATGAGTGCCTGGCAACCGCTGCTGCGCCGCGTGGCCGAGAAGGACCGCGAAGCCGTGGCCTTCACGATCGACGGCCAGCCCGCGCAGGCGCTGGCGGGCGACACCGTGCTGACGGCCGTGCTCACGCAGTGCGGCCAGTTGCGCCGCAACGAGTTCATCGATGCGCCGCGCGCCGGCTTCTGCCTGATGGGCGCTTGCCAGGACTGCTGGATCGTCACCGAGGAGGGTGCCCGCCTGCGCGCCTGCTCGACCTTCATCGCGCCGGGCATGGCCCTGCGCACGGGCGGCACGCATGACTAGCATGACGTCGGCGGCTGCGTTGCGGCCCGTGATCGTCGGTGCCGGGCCGGCCGGCGTGCGCGCGGCGCAGACGCTGGTGGCGCACGGCGTGCGGCCGGTGCTGATCGACGAGGCCGCGCGCGCCGGCGGGCAGATCTACCGGCGTCCG
>CAIQMJ010000130.1 GCA_903872875.1 uncultured Variovorax sp. | reverse complement strand
GCTGTCGGCTTGTAGTACAGGTTGGGCTTGCCGGCGGGCCATGCCGTCAGTGCGCTCGGCGTCTGCAGTGCAAAGCCGCGCGTGCCGTTCATCATCTGCCGTCCGGCGTCGCGGCCGGTGGTGCGCTCGTCGACGACCGTGCCATGGTGCGCCGCGAAGGCTTCGAGCTCTTCGCGCGTGTCGGCGCGCAGGCACCAGCCGATGAAGCGGTCGCCGTCCCGCGCCTGGCGGTCCATGAAGGTGGTGAAGGGCACGCCCTGCCGCAGCATCCGCGGGTCGACGACGCTTTCTATCTCGATGTAGATGTCGGGTGCGAGCGGCACCACGCGATGGCCGATGCCGTAGAGAGGGAAGAAGCCGCCGTCGTAGTTGCCGAGTCCGGTCTCCCGGCTCATGCGGAAAGTGGCTTCGTAGACATTCGGGGTGGCCATGCAGACATGGTCGAAGTGGATCATTCGTTTGCTCGGTTCGGAAGTGGATGGGTGTGGCGGTTCAGGCCACGGCGGTGGCGCGGCCGACGGAGCCCAGCAGCTTCCTGTGCTGCATCAGCCGGCTCGCGACGAAGACGAATGCGGCGCCGAGGACGGCGGCCAATGCCAGCGCCGCAAGACCGGCGTCGTAGGCGCCCGTCAGGTCCTTCAGCAGCCCGACGAGGTACGGGCTGAACATCGAACTGACGATGCCGAAGCAGTTGACGTAGGCGAAGACGACGGCGGCGGTCTTGCCGCGCACGCCGATCGCGGTGAGCTGCCAGATGCAGATCGGGCCGCTGACGAGGCCGGCCGTCATCAGTGCGAGGCCGATGACAGAGGCATACAGACTGGGCACCGCAACCAGGATCCAGATGCCCAGCGCAGCCACCAGGAAGGACGCGATCGCATGCCAGACGCGTTCGCCGGTCTTGTCGGAGTGGGATACCCAGAACCAGTAGATCGCCATGCCGAAGATGCTCGGCACCGCGGAGATCAGGCCGACCTGCACCGTCGACAGCGCGACGTGCAGCAGGTTGCCGAATTCCTTGACGATCTGCGGCGTGAAGATCAGGCTCGCATAGAAGCCCATCTGCGCCATCGCATAGGCGAGCGACAGCAGGATCAGGTGCGGCTGCAGCAGGGTCTGGCGAAGCGGCGGTTCGGGCGTGTCTGCCGCGATCGCGTCGTCCGGCTCCCGCGCCGAGATCACGGCGCGCTTTTCTTCGTCGGTGAGCCAGTCCGCCTGCTCGGGCGTCGACGTCAGGAATTTCGCCGAGACGAAGCCCAGCAGCACCGGCAGCAGGCCTTCGACGAACAGCATGATCCGCCAGCCCGAGAAGCCCATCCAGCCATCGGCGTACTGCACGATCGCCGCCGACATCGGCGTGCCGATGATCACGGCCCACGGCAGCACCAGGATCACCAGCATCCGTCCGCGCATGCTCGGCGGAAACCAGAGCGCCAGGCAGTAGATCAGCCCTGGAAAGAGCCCTGCCTCGGCCACGCCGAGCAGCATGCGCACGACGATCAGCTGCCAGCCGTTCTGGACGAATGCGGTGGCTGCGGAGATCAGCCCCCACGTCACCAGGATGCGTGTCAGCCAGACCTGCGCGCCAACCTTGTGCAGGATGACATTGCTGGGAATCTCCAGCAGCAGGTAGCCGATGAAGAACAGGCCGGCAGCCAGGCCGAAGACCTGCTGCGTGATGCCGATCTCGGCGTTCATCCGCAGCGCAGCGGTGCCGATGTTGATGCGGTCGAGATAGGCCATCGTGTACATCAGCATCAGGATCGGCACGATGCGGCGGACGATCTTGCGCTGCGCGCTGGCGAACAGCGCGGACGCTGCGGCGGATTCCATGGGATGGGCCTCTGTGGATGTCGGACGCGGGATTTCCCGCATTCCACACGGCGCCATTTCGTGCACGCCATGTGGTTCATGGCGCGATCTTCGGATGCCCTTTATTGTCTGAAAAGGATATTGTTTACACTGATATCAGACCTTTCAGGTCTTTATCGACGTTCCGTCATCGAGCGGACAAGGAAGCAACGTGCATCCCATCGACTTCAGGACCCTCCGCCAATTCGTCTGCGTGGCGGAGTACGAAAGCATCTCCAAGGCGGCGGACGTCCTGCACATCTCGGCGTCGCCGTTGAGCCGGACCATCCTCAACCTGGAGAGACGGGTCGGCTTTCCGCTGTTCGAGCGGGTCGGTCGCGGCCTGCGCATCAACGTGGCCGGTCGGGAGCTGCTGGGCAATGCGCGCGAACTGCTGGTCAGCAACGAGCGCCTGGCACGCGACCTCCAGCGCCGCGCCGAGGGCGCTGGCGGCACGGTGGTGATCGGCCACATGCCGGGTGCGCTCTACAACGGGATGATCGTGTCCGCGGCCAAGGCGGTGCAGGCCGCGCATCCGTCGATCCGCTTCCAGTTCGAGGCGAACCTGGAAGACAGGCAGCTCGACGAACTGAACCGCGGCCGGCTCGACTTCTCGGTGCAGACCAAGGACGTGGCCGCGCCCGGCCTGCAGACCTCGGTCTATGCCGCCGAGGCCTACGTGCTGCTGATACCGCGCGGGCATCCGTTGGCGGACGAAGCGCAGATCCAGCTGCGGCACCTGGCCGAAGCCGACTGGATCGTGACGCCCGAGCGCAACGGGCCGTCGCTGCGCAGCATGTTCATGTCGGCCTGCAGTCGGCTCGGCTTTGCGCCACGCGTTGCCTGCGTGGCCGGCGACATCATTTCCGCGCTCGCGCTGATCGCCCATGGCTTCGGCCTCTGCGTGGGCCAGCGGAGCCTGGTGCAGTTCGCCGGGGAGAACATCGTGGTGCGCGAACTGCCGCTGCTGGAGATGCAGACCGTCTATCGTCTCGTCTGGCGGCCGGACGCGCTCAGCGTGCCGGCGTCGCGTTTCCTGGACGCGCTGTCGGCGCTGCGCACCTGAAGGCTGTGGGCGGTTTCCCCGGCGTCCGTGGGTGCGTCAGCGCCGGGTGGAGCGGGTGGCGGCCCGCTGGCGCTTCACCTCGTACATGGCCGCGTCGGCCTGCCGGAGCGCGTGGTCCGCGCCGCAGAGCTGCGGGTCGATGGCGACTGCGCCAACGCTCGCGCCGGTGTAGCGGATGACGAGGGAGCCGACGGCGATGTCGCCGATCGTGGCGTCGCCGAGCCGCTGGGCCAGGGCGTCGGTCACCGTCGCGGTGGCCTCGCCCAGCGCCGGCCCCGGGCCGATCACGACGAACTCGTCGCCGCCCAGCCGGGCCAGCATGTCGCCCTTGCGCAGTGTTGTGCCGAGGCGCTGGGCCATCGCGCGCAGGAAGCCGTCGCCGCAGTCGTGGCCGTGGAGGTCATTGATCGCCTTGAAGCCGTCGAGGTCGATGAATGCCACCAGCACGGACTCTCCGGCGCGCGCGCCCCGCGCGATCATGGCCTGGAGCTCTTCCATCAGCGACCGGCGGTTCGGGAGCTCCGTCAGCGCGTCGGTGCGCATGCTCGTCGCGAGCTGGGCGTTGGCGAGGCGCAGCTGAGCCACCAGGCGCTCCCGCTCCACATGCTGGCCGATCAGGCGCGAGAACAGTTCCAGCACATGCTGCGCGTCGAGCCGCAGCGGCACCTCCGTCAGGCTGGCGGCACACAAGGTGCCGTAGAGATTGCCGTCGTCCGTGCGGACCGGCGCGCTGACATAGGTGCGGATCCCGAGTTCGCGTGCCGCGTCGGAGTCTCCCCAGCATTCCGCGACGTTGCTCGTGTAAGGCCGGCCTTCATCGAGTGCGCGCTTGCAAAGGGTGTCGGCCCACGGCACCTTGAGTCCTTCGGGGATGCGAAGTCCGTCGCTCCTGCCGTTGCGCGCGATGATCACGTGCTGGACGCCTCCATCGAGATCGACCGAGGTGAGATAGGTGGATTCACAACCGGTGACGGCCTCCAGCATTTCGAGCATCGGCCGTGTCAGATCCTCCAGGGTTGCGGCGTTGGCGACGGTGTCGGAGAGTTGGGCGAGGACCTGATCCATCCGGATATTCTCGGGCCAACGCCCTGATCGTCATCTCCCTGTGTCGCACGGCTGTGGTTATCAGGAGACGCCGGGATCCCGTCTTCGCTCGCGGCCTCGGGCGGTCGGTTCGTGCTTCATTGACATATAGTCACGCAAGCCCTCGAAGCACGAGCTGCCGGCAAGTTCAGACGCTTTGTGCACGACCAAGGGGGTTTCCATGCACCGCTTTCTTTCCAACAACCGCGACGAATTGATCGCGCGGTGCAAGCTCAAGGTCGCGCAACGGCCCCGTCGGGCGGCCACCGGCCAGCAACTGGCCCATGGTGTGCCGATGTTTCTGGACCAGCTCACGCGAACGCTGGCGGCGGAGGAAGACGAGGACACCACCGTGAGCCTCGCCATTTCGGGCCCCTCGGGCGGCGATCTGCTCGACCTGTCCGAAATCGGCGTCAGTGCCACGGCGCATGGCAAGGAACTGCTCAATCTCGGCTACACCGTCGACCAGGTGGTACACGACTATGGCGATCTGTGCCAGGCGATCACAGACCTCGCATTCGAGCGAGACGCACCTTTTGCGGTCCTCGAGTTCCGGACCTTGAACCGATGCCTGGACAACGCCATTGCGGACGCCGTCACCGAATTCAGTTTGCTGCGCGATGCGCAGATCGCAGGACTGCAGGTGGCAGCCGAGAAGCAGCGCCTCGGTTTTCTCGTTCACGAACTGCGCAATTCGCTCGGCACCGCCACGCTCGCCGTGCGCGCGCTCGAGCTGGGCAACATGGCGATCGGCGGTGCAACCGGTGCGATCCTCAAGCGCAGCCTGTCGACGCTCGGCTTGCTGATCGGAAGAGCCATCGAAGAGGTGAGCGCCACCGGGCCGCAACAGCGTCTGACCTTTTCCTTGGCATCGTTCATTGCGGATGCGGCCCTCGCGGCGCGGCTGGACGGGAACATGATCGGCTGCACGTTCGAAGTGGTTCCGGTGGATCCGAGCCTGGCCGTCACCGCCAACCGCGAACTGCTTCACGCGGCACTCGCCAACCTGCTGCAGAACGCCTTCAAGTTCACGCGGGCAGACACCGCGGTGGTGCTCACTGCCTACGCCGTCGACGATCGCATCTGCATCGACGTCGAGGATCATTGCGGCGGGCTGCCTCCCGGCGGCACCGCGCGGATGTTCGTCCCGTTCCGTCCGAACGGCGATCGCATGGCCGGCATGGGCCTGGGTCTCTCTATCGCGCGCCAGAGCGTCGAGGCCGACCTCGGGACCTTGAGCGTGCGGGACGTGCCCGGGACGGGCTGCGTATTCACGATCAACCTGCCTCGGCAGTCGCTGCAATAGCCGAGCGCGCTCAGCGAACGTCGAACAGCGCGGCCGCGTTGCCCCAGGCGACGCGCTGCGCCACGTCGGGCGGCAGGTCGCCGAGCCACACGCGGTAGCCGCGCATGGTCTGGTCGTAGGCGCTCCAGCGCTGGTTGACCCAGGTGTCGGAGCCGACCATGAAGCGGTCGGGGTACTTCAGGATCAGCGCACGCCATTCGGGGCACAGCCGGCCGCCGTCGCAGGTCAGTCCCGGCCGGTAGGAGAGTTCGCCCATCAGTTGCGGATAGCGCGCCAGCAGCGATTCGACCCGCTCGATCGGCGGGCCGCCGATGCCGGTGTGCGCCCAGATCAGGCGCACGGACCGGCCCTTCGACGGCGTGTTCGCCATCAGCAGATCGATTGCCGCGTCGTCGACGTGCGCGAGCACCGCGAGCTTCTGCCGTTCCGCGAGCGCCATCAGCTTCTTCGCCACCGGGCCGTCGGCATTGGCGCTGTCATACAGGTGGAACTCGCCGATCCCGCGGTACGCCCCGCTCGGCGTGCCGCGCGCCAGTTCGGCCTGCACCATCTCGTGGATGGTCTCGTCGCGGAACCAGTTGGTGTAGTCGTCGCGGTCGCGGTACAGGCGCACGAAGGGCACCACCGTCACGCCCGCTTCGCGCGTCTCGCGGGCGGCGGCCAGGGTCTGCGTGCCCGCATTGGGCCGCGAGTTCGCGATGATCGCGCGCACGTCGTTGCGCCGCATGCGCGCGAGCGCCTCGGACGGTGGGTAGGGCCCGGTGTTGCCGTCCCAGGCTTCCTGGTTGTAGTGCAGGTGCGTGTCGAACAGCGGGCCCGCGTAATCGGCCGTCCGGGCGCTTTCCCGAGGGGCCTGCGCGCGGGCCGTCGGCATGCCGGCCAGGGCGGCAGCCAGGAGCAGGGCGGCAGCCAGGAGCAGGGCGGCAATGGGCGTGCGGGTGTCCATGTCGGGCCTGCGCTCAGACGTAGCGCGGAATCGGCCCGTTGTGCGGTGTGGTGTCGCCGCCCAGGTCGAGCCCGACCTTGTCGATGAAGCACCAGCCCCAGCCTTCGGGCGGGTCGTAGCCCTCGATGATCGGATGATCGGTCGCATGGAAGTGCGCGCGCGCGTGGCGGTTGGGCGACTCGTCGCAGCAGCCGACATGGCCGCAGGTGCGGCAGATCCGCAGGTGGACCCAGACGCTGCCGGACTTCAGGCATTCCTCGCATCCCAGGGCGCTCGGTACGACATGCCGGATGCCGGCGGTGTGGGTGCATTGCTTGCTCATGGCGATCTCCTGTGACACCGGCGCAGTGTGCAGCGGCGGTGGGGTTGCAACGTCGGGCGTCTCAGTGAAGAACGTCGACCTGTGCGTTGAATACGTAGCCTGCGCCGCGCTCGGTGCGGATGAATTGCGGGTCGGACGGGTTGCCCTCGATCTTTCGCCGCAGGCGCAACACCTGCACGTCGATCGAACGGTCGTAGACCTCGGCGCCATGCAGTCGCGACAGCTCCAGCAACCGGTCGCGCGACAGGACGCGCTGCGGCGCTTCGCACAGCGCCTGCAGCAGGTTGAATTCACCGTTGCTCAACTCGACACGGCGTCCGTCCGGATCGGTGAGCCGGCGCGCCAGCAGGTTCAGTTCCCAGCCGTCGAAGCGGTAGGCGCGGCGCTGGATGTCGTCGACGGATGCCGCGGCCATCACTGCCGGTTGTTGCAATTGGTAGCGGCGCAGCACGGCCCGGATGCGCGCGAGCATCTCGCGATTGCTGAAAGGCTTGGTCACGTAGTCGTCGGCCGCCAGCTCGAGGCCCATGACGCGATCGGCTTCGTCGAGCTTGCCTGTGAGGATGATGACCGGGATCCGGCCGCCGTCGCGCAACTGCCTCGCGAGTTGCATGCCGTCTTCGCCACCGAGCCGGAGATCGAGGACCACCAGGTCGATCACGTGGTCCGCGAGAGTCTGCGACATCTCCGCGCCGGACGCCGCGGTGGTTACGCGCAATTCGTTCTCGGTGAGGTACTCGTTCAAGAGATCGCGAATCGCCGCGTCGTCATCGACGACAAGAATGTGAGGTCGGTGCGCCATAGTGGCAGCGAGCGTAAGGTAAAACCGCGGTCGGCGTCGATAGGCGCCGCATTACAGATGAAACCCGGGCGCAAGGCGGTGACATGAGGGCGGCACTCGGGCATGGGCCAATCGACGCGCCGGCCGCAGATTCCTGCTGCCGCGTCGTTTTGGATGGATGGAATGCCGACAGTCTTGGTGATCGAGGAAGACATTGGAATGCGGGCTCTGATCGGCGAATGGTTGACCAGCGCGGGTTACCGCGTCGCCCCGTTCGCGGATGCGGACGCATTGCGTGGGGACGTCGCGCTCGTGATCGTGGATATTGCGAACCCTCGCCTGGCCGAGGTCCGGTTGCGGGGCGTGCGCGCGAGCTGTCCGGCGGCGGCATTGATCGGGCTGTCCGCGCAGCTCGGCCGCAGTCTGCCGGGCGAGTCGGCGTCTGCGCGCAAGCTCGGCCTGCATCACCTGCTGGCCAAGCCCTGCACGCGGCAGGAACTGCTTGGGGCGGTGGCCGGCGCCTTGCAATGAGTGCCGATCGCCGCCTTCTCCACAGGATCGTCGCAGGCGGCGTGCTGCTGGTCGTTGCGTTCATCGGGTCGGCCGCCTACGACGGCTGGCGCCTTCACCAGCAGGTGATGGGCGCCAACGAGCGCGAGCTCGGAAACCTTGCGACCGCGCTCGCTGGCGAGGGCGCACGGAACATGCAGGCGGTCGACGTGCTGCTGCGCGACACCGCCAACTGGTACGAGACGTTCGGCGCCAGGGAAGACCCGGACCCCGGTGCCGTCGCGGCCGCGCTGAGCTCCCGTGCAGTCGGCGTGCCGCAGGTAAGCGTCGTCACCATCGTGGATGCGCAGGGGTGGCAACGCTTCCGCTCCCGCTCCACCGGCGAGCCGCTGGCCGATGTCTCGGACCGACCTTACTTCCGACAGCAGCGTGACAGCGACGTTGCCGGGCTTGTCATCAACGAGCCGATCGTCACGCGCAGCGAGCGCCAGCCGGCGCTGGTCGCTTCGCGCCGCCTTCGTCGGCCGGACGG
The DNA here is from genome assembly GCA_903872875.1 of uncultured Variovorax sp. Classification (GTDB taxonomy): domain Bacteria; phylum Pseudomonadota; class Gammaproteobacteria; order Burkholderiales; family Burkholderiaceae_C; genus Variovorax. Next base: position 142 of record CAIQMJ010000130.1, on the reverse strand, counting down.
CGGTTTCGACGGCGTCGTCACGGCGATCGTCACGCTGCAGTCGCTGCAGAGCGCCTATTCCGCGATCGAGCTGGGCGAAGGCAGCTCCCTGGTGCTTGCACTGGAAGACGGGACGGTCGTGGCTCAGTCGCCAGCCGATGCG
>CAIQMJ010000129.1 GCA_903872875.1 uncultured Variovorax sp. | reverse complement strand
GCCGTTCGGTCTCCACCACGCTGGCGTTGTGTTCGGTCCGGGCCTTGTCCAACGTGGAAGATGCCAGTGGCCGGTCCACCAGCGCGGCCGTGGTCGCCCCGACCTGGCTGTTCGCGCCGTCCGTGCCGTTCGCCTGTGCATTGGCGTAGGCATCGCCGGCCTTCTCGGCCGCGCTGGCCAGCGCCTGGCGCATCGGTGCGTCCTGCCAGAGGCGCGGCGCGATCACGATCGGATTGATGTTGGCGGCCGCCGCGAGCGCAAAGCCGAAGATCAGCAGCGTGATCTGGTTCTTGCGCTTGAACCAGCCGATCGACCGCTCGGTGACGGAGTCGTACCACGCGCACAGCCGTGCCTGGTAGCCGGGCCAGTCGTTCTCGACGCCATGGATCAGGCTCTGCATGCCTTCCACCAGCTTGCCGTTGGGCAGTGCCATGCGGGCCTGCAGGTTGGTCGCGCTGTTCCCGGTGTTGGAAGCGCCCGCGCCTGTGCCCGCGCCGGCCTGGCTGGCGACGCGCACCGCCTCGACGAACTGCGCGGGCGATGTCGGCCGCTGGCCGCCGGTGCATCGGTCGACGAGCGATGCGATCAGCGACGTGATGACGATGTCGGCGCCCATGTACGACGGGGTTCCGCCGGTCGTCGCCTTGGTCAGCGATACCAGCAGCGGATGCTTCATGAGGTTGTCGGTGAATGCAGGATCGTCCCCGAGAAAGGACGTCATGGCCTGCTGCAGCACCTTGCCGCGGGAGCCCCAGGCCGATGCCCACAGTTCCCGCATCGCCGTCACGAGCAGGCTGCTGAGGCCGAAGACCAGTGCCAGGCCCAGTGCTACTTCGATCATTCGCGTGTCCATGGGTGAGCCCTCAGCCGATGTCGTTGTAGAAGACGTGCCTGCCGATTCGCGCGCAGGCCGTGTGGCCCACCGCCCAACGCGGCAATTGCGGCAGGCCGCGTGCGTGGTAATGGGTCGCGCCGCCGGTCGGGTCCGCCGCGGGTACCAGGCCGCGCGCGTCGGCGAGCAGCGCGACCGCGATGTCCAGCGCCTGCCTGAACTGCGGGTCGTTCGGCGTCACGGTCAGTACCTTGTAGAGATTGGGATCGGTCGCGTTCCAGCAGCTGAACTGATAGGGCTTGCGGCAGACTGCGCCGACCGTCGCCCCCCAGTACGTGCGCCGCGCCGCGCGGTTGAGCACGACGAAGGCGACGGCGCGCATGCCGGCCTCGCCCTCGCCGCGGGCTTCGCCCCACAGCGTTCGCGCCAGCGTGTCCGCGTCGACGGGTGTCGATGGCAGCGCCGCCGCCGCAGGCGCCGGTTTCACCGGCGCGGCGGTTGGCGGGACGCCCATGGAGGCGGGCAGCGCCAGCGGATCGCCGCGCTGCACCAGGTCGACCTGGAAGTGCTCGAGGATGCGGTAGATCGGGATCAGCAGTGGACGGTCGGGCGCCTGGTATTCGGTGCCGACGTGGATGCCGACCAGCTTGTCGTCGTCGTTCCACACCGGCGCGCCGCTGTCGCCCGGCTGTGTGCCGCCGGGCGCGTGCCATGACCGCACGCCTTGCAGCATGTAGCTCACGGCCGTGTCCGGCAACGCCATGGGACACGACACGCGGTCCAGTGCGATGCCGTCGATCGGCCCGCGGTCGTGCGTGAGCAGACGGAGGGCCTCGCCTTGCCGCACCTCGGCGATGCCGGTCGGCCAGGCCGCAGCGGAGGCGGCAAAGCTGCGAAGGTCCGTGGCCTCGACCCGGGCGATCGCGGCATCCGCCGTCGTCGTCGTGTTCGGCACGAAGTTGGGCACCCAGTCCGTCAGCATGCCGGTGAAGGGCATGGCGTCGCCTGCACCGAAGAAGGACACGACGTCGTGGGCCGCGGCATCGCGGTCGGCCGCGAGCACGTGGCCGGCGGTCAGGGCATAGAGCCGTGCCGGCTGCTGGCGGTCCCGCACGATGGCGCCCAGCGTGCCGTAGCCGCCGCCCCGCGTGGTGTTGATGACCGTGGGCTGCGTCGACATGGCCGGCTCAGGTCTTGGCCTTGTAGATGTTCAGGCAGGTCTTCTGCTTGCGCACCTCGGCGCGCGTGTCGGCGTCGTATTCGCCGGTGGCAGGCTTCGGCTTGCCGAGCGCGACCTGGCACTGGGTGACGGCCAGGATCTTCTCTTCGGCCGTCGCGTTGGCCGGCAGACCGAGCCATCCTCTTTCGTCCTCGGCCATCTCGACGATCGCAGCGCTCGCGGCCCCTGCGCCACCCGTGCCGGCCGCATCGGCGGTCTTGATGACGATCGTGCGGCGTGCCTGTTCGGTGGCATCGGTAAAGAGCACCGAGTCGCCCTCGGGCCCGGTGCCTGCCGCAGTCGCGGTGTAGATGAAGCGGATGCGGTTCTCGGCGTCCAGCACCGGCTTGAGTTCGCCCGCAGGCCGTCCCGACAGGCTCACCACGCGACCCGACAGGCTGCCCGTGCCACCCGAAACGTAGAAGGCCTGAGTCCCGCTCTGCGGCACCGTGAGTTCGTCGACGTCGGGATGGACCTTGAGCGTGATGGACGGCGCAGTGAACTGGCATTGCTGCAGCGTGGTGCGCAGGCTGCGGAGCGCTTCGATGGTCGGCCTGAGCACG
>CAIQMJ010000128.1 GCA_903872875.1 uncultured Variovorax sp. | reverse complement strand
GCGACGTGACGCCAAATGCACAAGATCTGGCGCTGCACGTGACCGCCGCTGTGCGGCCGGCGATTCACACACTCGCAGAGAAGCTGGCATCGCTCGACACCTGGGACAAGGCCGCGATTGCCGTCGCGATCAAGGAGGTCCTGGCCCAGCATGCCATCAAGATGCCCGTGCTCGCAATGCCGGTTCGGGTGCTGGTCATGGGCACGCCGCAGACGCCGTCGCTCGATGCGGTACTGGCATTGTTCCCGCAGCAAAAGATCATCTCTCGTTTGCGAGAGGCGTGAACTTCTGTATATAATCTGAGGCTCGGCAATCGGGGGTATAGCTCAGCTGGGAGAGCGCTTGCATGGCATGCAAGAGGTCATCGGTTCGATCCCGTTTACCTCCACCATTTGGTTGTCGAGAAGAGAAAAGCGCTGATCGCAGCGCGGTTCCGAAGGTTTTGACCCTATCGTCTAGAGGCCTAGGACACCACCCTTTCACGGTGGCTACCGGGGTTCGAATCCCCGTAGGGTCGCCAGTTTCACTCAGGTGAAGCAGGCACAAGTTGTCAGCACTTGGCTCCGCAAGGAGCGAACGTTGTCTACCAGGAGTGGTAGTTCAGTTGGTTAGAATACCGGCCTGTCACGCCGGGGGTCGCGGGTTCGAGTCCCGTCCGCTCCGCCAGATCGAAGCCCTTGCAAGTCAATGACCTGCAAGGGCTTTTCTCTTTCTGCCACTGCGTGCTGCGATGGCGCAGAGAAATGCGTCTCCTCGATTCCAGAGGCGTCTCCTCGATTCCAGAGGGCCGCGGTTGTCGCAGGACGTTATTCATCCGGGTGCCACGGCAGTCGTGGCCCATGCGCCGATGCCCGCCATGAATTGATCGGCGGATCTGAGTTCGCTGGCGGCTATCCATTCGTTCGGCTGATGTGCTTGCGCGATGGCGCCAGGCCCGCAGACCAAGGAGGGAATCCCGGCCTGCTCGAAAAAACCCGCCTCGGTTCCAAACGGGACCTCGCCCGGTGGCCAGCGGGCGCCCAATGCTCTCGCAATGTTCACTGCGGCACTGCCGTATCGGGCTGCGAGGGAAGGAACCCGGGCGACATGCACCATCTCGACTGCCACGCCGGGCGGTGTGGCGGCCAGCAGGCGGTCGACCTCGGCCTCTACGGCCGCCGTGCTGGCCTCATCCGTCGGTCGGAACTCCCACAGCACTTCGCAGCAGCCGGGCACGATATTGATCGCGCTTCCTCCACTGATGCGCCCGATGTTCAAGGTGGTGCGATTGCCCTGCATGGACAGCGCGCGTCCGAACGTCGCCAACTGTGCGACCAGCAGCGCTGCCGGCTCGATGGCGCTGGCTCCCAGGCTTGGATCGCCCGAGTGCGCCGGGCGGCCCCGGAAGGTTGTCCGACAACCGTAGAAGCCCCGATGGGTCAGTCCGATACGCATCCCGGTTGGCTCGCCGATGATGGCCAGGGCTGGCGATCGAATGTGCATCCGCAGGTCGGCAATGAGGCGGGCGACGCCGAAGCATCCCACCTCCTCATCGTAGGAGAACGCCAGATGAATCGGGCGGCGCACATTCAGGCTGCACCAGCGCGGCACGGCGGCCAGGCATGCCGCAATGAATCCTTTCATGTCGGCCGATCCTCGTCCGTGAAATCGCCCGTCGCGCTCGACCAGCGTGAAAGGATCGGAATCCCAGGCCTGATCCGCGATCGGGACCACGTCGGTATGCCCGGACAGGACGATGCCGCCTGCTGCGTCCGGGTCCGGGCCTATCGTCGCCAGCAGGTTGGCCTTCGCGCCATCGTCGCTGTGGGTTAACCGCACCTCGATGCCGTGGCCGTCGAGGTACGCGAGCACCCAATGGATGAGCGCCAGGTTGGACCGGTGAGAGGTCGTGTCGAAGGCGACCAGCGTCCGGAGGATCTCGACCGTATCCAAGGCCATGGTCGGGCGATCCGATCAGGAGCGCGACGGCTCGGACGACGTCGTCGGACGCCGTGCGGTGCGGAGCGTCGTGACGAAGAATCCGAGCAGAATCAGCGCGATGCCTGCGACATGGAAAGCGCGCACAGGCTCTCCCAGCACGAGAAAAGCCAGCAGCGCGGTGAACAGCGCGACGAGGTGGAACGAAACGCCGGTCACCGTCGCGCCGAG
>CAIQMJ010000127.1 GCA_903872875.1 uncultured Variovorax sp. | reverse complement strand
GATGCCAGCAGCAGCGACGAATGGAACCAGCCGCGGTGCTGGTCATGGCCTTCCAGATAGAGGTCGGCCTCGGGGCCGACGTCGTGGTGCACGCTCGGGTGCGTGCCGCGCAGTACGTGATAGAAGGTCGAGCCCGAATCGAACCACACCTCGAGGATGTCCGTGCTCTTGGTGTAGTTCGGCGCGTCTTCGGCGCCAAGGATTTCCTCGACGGTCACGCGGCTCCAGGCCTCGATGCCGCCCTTCTCCACGATGTCGGCCGCCTGGTCGAGGATTTCCATGGTGCGCGGATGCAGCTCGCCCGAATCCTTGTGCAGGAAGAACGGGATCGGCACGCCCCAACTGCGCTGGCGCGAGATGCACCAGTCGGGCCGGTTGGCGATCATGTCGTGCAGGCGCGCCTTGCCATTTTCCGGATAGAAGCTGGTCTGATCGATCGCCTCGAGTGCGGTCTGGCGCAGCGTCTTCGGCGCCTTGTCCTTGGTGAAGACACCTTCGCCTTCGTCCATCCGGATGAACCACTGCGCCGCAGCGCGGTAGATCACCGGCGTCTTGTGGCGCCAGCAGTGCGGATAGCTGTGGGTGATGGTTTCGGTTGCCAGCAGGCGACCGGCGTCGCGCAGCGCCTGGATGATGACCGGCACGGCCTTCCAGATGTGCTCGCCGCCGAACAGCGGGAAGTCGGCCGCGTAGGTGCCGTTGCCCTGCACCGGATTCAGGATGTCGTCGTAGGCGAGGCCATGCGCGACGCAGGAGTTGAAGTCGTCCAGGCCATAGGCCGGCGACGAGTGCACCAGGCCGGTACCGTCGTTGGCGGTGGCGTAGTCGGCGAGGTAGACGGGCGACAGGCGGCGGTAGCCTGCGTCGACGTCGTACAGCGGATGCTCGAACTCGAGGCCACCGAGCTTCTCGCCCTTGGTCACGGCCAGCACCTTGCCGTCCAGTGCATAGCGGTTCATGCACATCTCGACCAGCGACTCGGCCAGCACGAACAGGCCCCGCTCGGTGTCGACCAATGCGTAGTCGAGTTCGGGGTTCAGGTTCAGCGCCTGGTTGGCGGGAATGGTCCAGGCGGTGGTCGTCCAGATCACCGCGAAGGCGTCTTTCTCCAGCGCCGGCAGGCCGAAGGCGGCGGCGAGTTTTGCTGGATCGTGCGCCTTGAAGGCGACGTCGATCGTCTGTGACTTCTTGTCGGCGTATTCGATCTCGAACTCGGCCAGCGACGAGCCGCAGTCGAAGCACCAGTACACCGGCTTGAGTCCTCGGTAGACGAAGCCGCGCTCGATCACGCGCTTGAACGCGCGCAGTTCGCCCGCCTCGTTCGCGAAATCCATCGTCTTGTACGGATGGTCCCATTCGCCGAGCACGCCGAGGCGCTTGAAGTCGGCCATCTGCTGCGCGATCTGTTCGGTCGCAAACGCGCGGCTCTTGGCCTGCATGTCGTCGCGGCTCAGGTTGCGACCGTACTTCTTCTCGATGGCGTTCTCGATCGGCAGGCCGTGGCAGTCCCAGCCCGGCACGTAGGTCGCGTCCATGCCCTTCAACTGGCGCGCCTTGACGATCATGTCTTTCAGCACCTTGTTGACGGCGTGCCCGATGTGCAGTTGGCCG
>CAIQMJ010000126.1 GCA_903872875.1 uncultured Variovorax sp. | reverse complement strand
CATCGACGTGCTGGTCTGCAACGCCGGCATCGCCCCGCACCTCGGGCCACTGGCGAGCGCCAGCGCGGCGGACTACGACGCGACCATGACCGTCAACCTGCGCAGCGCGCTATGGCTCACGTCCCGCGTGATTCCCGGCATGGCCGAGCGGCGCGCCGGCAGCGTCGTCCTGATGGCCAGCATCGCGAGCGTGCGCGGCAACAAGGCGATCGGCCTGTACAGCCTGTCGAAGGCGGCGCTGGCTGCGCTCGCGCGCAACCTGGCCGTCGAATGGGGACCATCGGGCGTGCGCGTCAACGCGATCTCGCCCGGCATGGTCCGCACCGAGTTCGCCCGGCCGCTGATGGACGACGCCGAGCGGCTGCTGAAGCGCACCGCGCTCACGCCGCTGCGGCGTGTCGCCGAGCCGCATGAGATCGCCGGCGCAGCGCTGTTCCTGGCCTCGCCGGCCGGTGCCTTCACCACGGGCCACAACCTGATCGTGGATGGCGGCACGACCATCGGCGACGGCAACTGAGCACGCCACGTCAACAACAAGAAGGAGACAGACATGCACGCATTCCAACGCCTCGTCCACCTGATCGCGGCCGGCACGCTCGCCCTCTGCGCCGCCGGCACCGCGCTGGCCGACACGAAGATCACCGTCGGCTTCGTGCCGATCGCCGACCTGATGCCACTCTACGTCGCCAAGGAACAGGGTTTCTTCGCGAAGCGCGGCCTGGACGTCACGCTGCAGGCGATCCCGATCAACCCCACGATCCCGCCGGCGCTGCAATCGGACTCGATCCAGGTCGGAACGGTCACGCCCTCGGTGCTGATGCAGGCGGCCGACAGCGGCATGGACCTGGTCGTGATCGCCGGCGGCAGCGTGCTCACGCCGGCCAGCAAGACGCCCGGCATCGTGCTGCGCAGCGGCGTCGCGCTGAAGACGCCGCAGGACTTCGTCGGGAAGAAGGTCGGTGTCGCCGGCCTGGGCGCCACGCTGCACGTGCTGGCGCGCAAGTGGTTTTCCGACCACGGCGTGGACCCGAAGAAGATCAACTTCGTCGAGGTCGCGCTGCCGCAGATGAGCGACGTGCTCAAGGGCGGCTCGGTCGATGCGGTGGTGCCGGCCGAGCCCTTCATGAGCCGCATCGTGCAGTCCGGCGCGGGCACCGTGTTCGCGTACCTGTCGGACGACTTTCCGGCAGCCGGCGTGATGCCGATCGCCTATGGCGTCACGCGCGACTGGCTGCAGAAGAACACCACGGCCGCACGCGGCTTCCGCGAGGCGCTCGAAGAGGCCAATGCCTTCCACGCGAAGAACGAGGCCGCCGCCCGCGCCGACATGGCGAAGTACGTCAAGGCGCCGCCGGACGTGTTCAGGACGCTGGTCGTGCCGCAGCAGGCCAGCGCGGTGACCGAAGACCACGTGCGCTTCTGGATCGATGCGATGAAGAGCCAGGAGATGCTGAAGAACGGCGTCGACGCCAAGCGGCTGATCTTCAAGTGAAGCGCCACAACCCCATTCGAAACCTTTGGAGCCCCTCGTGATCAAGCACCTCAAAACCGGCCAGTCGGCCCAGAACAAGGCCAGCAACAACGCCCAGGTCCGGGCCACGGTCGAGGGCATCCTCGCCGACATCGAGGCGCGCGGCGACGCGGCCGTGCGCGCGTACTCGCAGAAGTTCGACAAGTGGAGCCCGGAGAACTTCCGGCTGTCGCCGTCCGAGATCGACGCCTGCATCGCCGAGCTCACGCCGCAGCAGCTCGCCGACATCCGCTTCGCCCAGGCGCAGATCCGGCGCTTCGCGCAGATCCAGAAAAGCTCGATGCACGACGTCGAGATCGAGACGCTGCCGGGCGTGGTGCTGGGCCACCGCAACATCCCGATGAACTCGGTCGGCTGCTACATCCCCGGCGGCAAGTACCCGCTGATCGCCTCGGCGCACATGAGCGTGCTGACGGCCAAGGTGGCCGGCGTGAAGCGCGTGATCGCCTGCGCACCGCCGTTCGACGGCCGGCCTTCGCCCGCCATCGTCGCCGCCATGGCACTGGCCGGCGCCGACGAAATCTATTGCCTGGGCGGCGTTCAGGCCGTCGCCGCGATGGCGCTGGGCACCGAGAGCATGCCCGGCGTCGACATGATCGTCGGCCCCGGCAACGCCTACGTCGCGGAAGCCAAGCGCCAGCTGTTCGGCCGCGTCGGCATCGACCTGTTCGCCGGCCCGACCGAGACGCTGGTGATCTGCGACGACACGGTCGACGCCGAACTGGTCGCGGTCGACCTGATGGGCCAGGCCGAACACGGCCCGACCTCGCCGGCCTACTGCATCACCACCAGCCCGGCGATCGCGGCCGAACTGCCGGCTGCCATCGAGCGCGTTCTGGCCCGGCTCGACACCGCGGCCGTGGCCGGCGCCGCATGGCGCGACCATGGCGAATTGATCCTCTGCGACAGCGACGAGGAAGCATTGCAGGAAGCCCAGCGTCTGTGCTCCGAGCACGTGCAGGTGATGACGAAGGACCCGGACTGGTACCTCGCGCGCATGACCAACTACGGCGCGCTGTTCCTCGGCCACCGCACCAACGTCAGCTACGGCGACAAGGTGATCGGCACCAACCACACGCTGCCCACGATGGGCGCGGGCCGCTACACCGGCGGCCTCTGGGTCGGCAAGTTCATCAAGACGCACACCTACCAGCGTGTGCTGACCGACGAGGCCTCGGTGCTGATCGGCGAGTACTGCTCGCGCCTGTGCGCGATGGAGCAGCTCTCCGGCCACAAGGAGCAGGCCGACATCCGCGTGCGCCGGCTCGCCGCGACCGCCTGATGAACGCGCTCGCATCTCCGCGATCTGCCGCAGCGCCGTCGACGGCAGCGTCGCTGGCCGGCCGGGTCGCGGTGGTCACCGGCGCGGCCGGCGGCATCGGCGCCGCGATCTGCGAAGGCCTGGCCGCGGCCGGCGCCACGGTCGCGGCGGGCTACAACGGATCGCGCGAGGCGGCCGAATCGCTGGCCGCGCGGCTGTCGGTCACATCAGGCCAGCGCCATGCCGCGCTGCGCGCACCGGTGACCGACAGCGCCGCGCTGGCGACGCTCGCAGCCGATGTGCAGGCCCGATGGGACCGCTGCGACATCCTGGTCAACTGCGCCGGCACCACCCGCTTCGTGCCGCATGCCGACCTCGATGGCCTGGACGACGCGTTGTTCGACCAGATCCTGCAGACCAACGTGCGCGGCCCGTTCGCCGCGGTGCGCGCGCTCGCGCCGCTGCTGCGCGCTTCAGGCGCCGGGCTGGTCGTCAACATCTCGTCCATCGCGGCCGTGACCGCGATGGGCAGCAACGTCGCCTACTGCGCGTCGAAGGCCGCGGTCGACAACCTGACGCGCTCGCTGGCCCGCGCGCTGGCGCCGGAGATCCGCGTGCTGTCGGTATCGCCAGGTTTGGCCGACACCGATTTCGTCAAGCAGATGGACGCCGACTGGCGCGACGAGCAAGCCGGCCGCACGCCGTTGCGCCGACTCGCGCAGCCGGCCGAGGTCGCGGCCGCCGTGCTGGCCGCCGCGGTCCACCTGACCTTCAGCACCGGCGCCGTGATTCCCGTCGATGGCGGGCGGCCCTTGCAATGACGCACTGAAGCACCGAGCACCTTCCCAGAGACAAACCGGAGAAACCCATGAAACTCGCCAGCCTCAAGTCCAGCGACCGCGACGGCCGCCTCGTGGTCGTGTCGCGCGACCTCGCCCGCGCCGCCGACGCCGCGCACATCGCGCCGACGATGCGCGCCGCACTCGAAAACTGGGCGCACGCCGAGCCCGCACTGCGCGCGCTCTACGCCCGGCTCAATGCGGGCGACGCCGAAGGCGCCTTCGCCTTCGACCCGCTGCAGGCCCTGGCGCCCTTGCCGCGCAGCCACCAGTTCGTCGACGCGTCGGCCTTCCTGAACCACGGCAACATCATGGAAGAGGCCTACAAGCTGACCGTGAAGAAGACCGCCGGGATCCCGATCCTTGTGCCGCGCCAGGGCGACGACTTCCGTGGTCCGCACGACGACTACGAATTCCCGACCGAAGCCGACCAGTGCGACTTCGAAGGGGAGTTCGCGGTCATCACCGACGACGTGCCGATGGGCGTGAACGCCGCCCAGGCGCTGTCGCACGTCCGGCTGATCACGATCCTGAACGACGTCAGCATGCGCGGCCACCTGTTCCGCGAACTCGGCATGGGCTTCGGCCTGGTGCAGGCCAAGCCGGCCACCGTGTTCGCGCCGGTGGCCGTCACGCCCGACGAGCTCGGCGACGCCTGGCAGGACGGCCGCGTGCACCTGGACATGCGCGTGTCGCGCAACGGCGAATGGTTCGGCCACCCGAACGGCGGCGAGATGGACTGGGGCTTCGGCGAGCTGATCGCCCACACGGCCTACAACCGGCGGCTCGGCGCGGGCTTCGTGCTCGGCTCGGGCACGGTGTCGAACGCGGCGCACCGCAGCGTCGGCTCGGCCTGCCTGGCCGAACGGCGCGCGGTCGAGATGATCGACCACGGCGCATCGACCACCGGCTTCCTGAACTTCGGCGAGCGGCTGCGCTTCGAGGTACTCGACGCCGGCGGTCAATCGGTCTTCGGCGCGATCGACAACGTCTTCGTGCGCGCCACGCCGGCGAGCGAGCAGGCGGCCGCATGAAAGTCCTGGTCACCGGCGCGAGCGGCTTCGTCGGCTCGGCGCTCGTGCAGCGGCTGCTGACCGAGACCGGCGTGCTCGGCCGCCCGATCGACCAGTTGATCCTGGTCGACCAGAAGTTCAGCGAGGTCGCCGACGACCCGCGCCTGCGCTATCGGGCCGGCGACATCGCGAGCCCGGCCTTCCTGCAGAGCCTGGCGCCACAGACGCTCGACGTGGTGTTCCACCTGGCCAGCGTGCCCGGTGGTGCGGCCGAGAGGGACTACGCGGCCGGCTACGCGGCCAACCTGCAGGCGACCGAATCGCTGTTCGGGCTGCTGTCGCGCGCCGAGCGCCCGCCGGTCGTGGTGTTCGCGAGCACGGTGGCGGTCTATGGCGCCGAGCTGCCCCCACGGGTCGACGAGCGCACGCCGCTGCGGCCGGTGATGAGCTACGGCACCCACAAGCTGATGGGCGAGCTGCTGCTGAACGACATGAGCCGGCGCGGCCTGATCGACGGCCGCTGCCTGCGCCTGCCCGGCATCGTCGCGCGGCCACCGCAGGCCAACGGACATGTATCGGCCT
>CAIQMJ010000125.1 GCA_903872875.1 uncultured Variovorax sp. | reverse complement strand
GACCCGACCGCCATGGGCTGGCCACAAAGCGTCGCGCTGCAGGGCGACCTGGAACTCGGCAAGCTGATCGCACAAACGCGCGTGCACACCGGGCTGATCTGGGCCGTGGCGTTGGCCGCCATCGTCTGGGCGATGTTCAAGTACACGGTGATCGGGTTCGACATCCGAGCCGTCGGCGCCAATGCGCGCGCCGCGGCCTTCGCCGGCGTGCCGGTGACGCGCACAGTGGTCACGGTGGCGCTGCTGTCGGGCGCGCTGGCCGGCCTGGCCGGTGCGATCGAGGTCGCGGGCCGCACCAGCTATGTGACGCTCGACATGTCGCCGGGCTACGGCTACACCGGCATCGTGATCGCGATGCTCGCGGGCCTGCATCCGCTGGGCGTGGTCGCGGCCGGCGTGTTCGTCGCCGGTGTGCTGGTCGGCGCCGACAGCATGAGCCGCGCGGTCGGCGTGCCGACGTACATCGCCGACGTGATCGTCGCTGCGTCGCTGATCGCGGTGCTGGTGGCGACGCTGCTGACGCAATACAGGGTCAAGCGATGAGCGATCTGTTCGACATTCTGGCCAATGCGTCGTTCTGGGTCGCCACGCTGCGCATCGCGACGCCGCTGATCTTCGGCACGCTCGGCGTGCTGCTGTGCGAGCGCGCGGGCGTGCTCAACCTCGGCATCGAAGGGATCATGGTGGCCGGTGCGTTCACCGGCTGGCTCGCGGTGTACGCGGGCGCGCCGCTGTGGGTCGGCGTCGGCGTGGCGGCACTCACCGGCGCGGCGTTCGGGTTGCTTCACGCCTTCCTGACGGTCGGGCTGGCGCTGTCGCAGCACGTGTCCGGGCTCGGCATCACGCTGCTGGCGACGGCGCTCAGCTACTACGGCTATCGCGTGAGCTTCCCCAAGGTCAACACGCCGCCGACCGTCACGCCCTTCGCGCCGATGGACTGGCTTCACGTCCCGGTACTGGACGCGCAGACGCCACTGACGCTGTTCGCGCTGCTGCTGGTGCCGGTGATCGGCTGGGTGCTGTACCGCACGCCGGTCGGGCTGGCGGTGCGCATGGTCGGCGAGAACCCGCAGGCGGCCGAAGGCCAGGGCGTGTCGGTCGCGGCGACGCGCACCGGCGCGATCGTCGCGGGCTCGGCGCTGATGGGCATCGCCGGCTCCTTCCTCACTCTGTCGGCCTTCAACGCCTTCTTCTTCAACATGATCAACGGCCGCGGCTGGATCTGCGTCGCGCTGGTGGTGTTCGCCTCATGGCGGCCCGGCAAGGCGCTGCTCGGCGCCCTGCTCTTCGCGTTCTTCGATGCATTGCAGCTTCGGCTGCAGCAGTCGGGCGACGCCGTGCTGCCCTACCAGCTGTACCTGATGCTGCCGTACCTGCTGTCGATCCTGGCGCTGGTGTTGGTAGCGCGCAAGGCGAGCTATCCACAGGCGCTGATGAAGCCGTACCGCAAAGGCGAGCGCTGAGCCGAGTCGCATGCGGCACGGGTGCGGGTCCGGCCGACGCCTTATCCTCGGTGGCTCTGCGGCACATGGCGCCGCGCCATCGTTTTCCATGCAGCAGTCCACCGATCCCTCGCGCGGCATTCGCGCGCTCACCTTCGCCTTCATCCTCAGCCAGTTCTTCCGCACCTGCCTTGCGGTGATCGCGCCCGAGCTCCAGCGCGATCTCGGGCTGTCGCCGGCCGGCTTCGGCACGCTGTCGTCCTGCTTCTTCATGGCCTTCGCGGTGGCGCAGATCCCTGTGGGCATCGCCTTCGACCGCTACGGCGTCGGCGCGCCGACCCGGCTGCTGAGCGCGGTGGGTGTAGCGGCCTCGGTGCTCTTTGTCGTGGCGCCCGGCGGCGCGACCGCGATGGTGGCGCAGGCCGGCCTCGGGCTGGCCTGCGCGCCGGTCTTCATGGGGCTGATGCACTTCGCGTCGGAACAGCTGCCGGCACGGCGCTACGCGAGCGTCATCGGGCGGGCCAACGCGGTGTCGATGCTGGGAGCGCTGTGCGCGACCGCGCCGCTCGGCTGGGCCGCGCACCACATCGGCTGGCGACCGGCACTCGGTGTGGCGGCGCTCTGCATGCTGCTGGCCTGCATCGCCGTCTGGCGCGACGTGCGCGACACGGGCCACGCCGATGCACGCCACGAGCGGCCGGCCGTGCTGCTCATGGGCAGCCTCCGCCTGCTCGCGCTGCCGCCGATGTGGACCCTGATACCGCTGTGCGTGGCGCTGGCCGCCGGCACCACCTTCCGCAACGCCTGGGGCGGGCCGTACCTGGCCGACGTGTTCGGGCTCGACGCCGGCGCGCGCGGCCTGTTCCTCGCACTCGTCAGCATGGGCGGCTTCGTCACCGCACTGCTGTTGCCGGTGCTGGTGCGGCGCTTCTCTATCAAGGGCACGATCCTCGGCTGGTCGGCGCTCTCGATGGTCTGTGGCGTGCTGCTCTCCGTCTGGCCGGCGGCCGGCCTGCTGCCCGGCGTGCTGCTGCTGACGCTGCTGGCCACCATCGGCATGGTGCATCCGATGGTGATGGCGCACGGCCGCGGCCTGGTGCCGCAGGCGCTGCGCGGCCGTGGCCTGGGCGTGCTGAACACCTTCGTCTTCCTCGGCTCCGCCCTGACGTCCTGGACATTCGGCCTGATCGCGGACGCGAGCCTGCGCAATGGCTGGGACACCGCGCAGACCTATTCGGGGATCTTCCTGTGCGCGACGCTGGTGGTTCTGGTGGGCACGCTGGTGTATGCGTTCAGCCCGAAGCCGGCGCCGTTGTAGGCCGAGGCCGGCGCCACAATCAAGGCCTGATGCCCGCTCCACCCGATCGCCCGAAAGAAGCCGTCGCGCCAGCGCCCGCCCCGCTGCCCTGGCTGGCACGCTGGCTGCTGCTGGCCTTCGCGGTACTGTGCCTGGTGCTGGGCGTGATCGGCGTGATCGTGCCGGGCATGCCGACCACGGTCTTCATCCTGCTGGCCGCCTGGGCTGCGGCGCGCAGTTCGCCGCGCTTGCATGGCTGGCTGATGAACCACAGGCTGTTCGGCCCGATGCTGCGCAATTGGCAGAACGGCCGCACCGTGAGCCGGCGCGCCAAGTGGAGCGCCACCATCGCAATGGCCTTCTGCGCGATCGTCATCGCGCTGACCGCGCACCGTGCGTGGCTTGGCGCACTCGGCATCGGCAGCATGGCCGTCGTGCTCGCATGGTTGTGGCGGCGGCCCGAGCCCGCTGCGTCCGAAGGCTGAACGCACCGGGCGCTACCGCGACCGCGAGGACCGCGATGGACTGCGGCTCCAATGGCATGTGCGCGAAATCGGCGACGCGCAGGCCCATCACGCCAGAGGCTGCCCGACCCGAAAACCGGCGACCTCGCGCAGCCGCCGATGCGCAGCACCGTCCCACACGATGGGCTGCTGGTTCCGCGCCTGCAGGTAGTGGTGGGTGAAGACCGCCAGATAGGCTTCGAGCGTCTGCCCGGCCGCATGCTCGCCGGCCAGGTTCATGCACAGCGCCGCAACCTCGCTGGTGCAGAAGTGATCATCGCGGCCGGACCGGCGCAGCTTGTACTGCGATATCTGTTCGGGCTGAAGGCTCAGCACCGGCAATCGATCCAGGTAGGGACTTCTGCCGAACATCTTGCGCGCCTCGGCCCACGTACCGTCGAGCAGGATGAAGAGCGGACGCCTTGACGGCTCGCCCGCTACGGGAACGGACGACGCGACGCTGTCCACCACCCGCTCGGGCGTCGCGTACTGCCCCGGAAACACCACGTAGGGCTGCCATTGCGGGTTGTCGAGCAACGCGAGGAGCGCCGGATCGGTTTCGGTGCGCGCCCAGCCGAAAGCGAAGGTGTCGACTACCACATCGGCGATCAGCCAGCCGGTGTTGCTGGGCTTGAGCGGCTCGATGTCGGCCATCAGCAGGCACACGCCGGCGTGCGTGGCGAGCAGCGGCCGCAAGGCGCACATGCAATGGCTGGGGACCAGCCGGCAACCCTCGCAGCGCTCGCGCTTGAAGCCGCCACGGGCGAGAAAGGGCTTGGAACTGCGCGCCAGGCGAGCGGCGCGCAGGAGGGAAACGGCGTGGGGCATGCGGGGATTCTCGGGCCTGTCATGCCGCGCCTGGCGCCGAGGATCATCGGCGTCATCGCGCCCGGCATGCTGACGGCGGCCCTGGCGCCTCGCGATCGGAAGCGCCAAATATCCTTGACGCCTATTTTCATGTCTAGTAGGCTATACATTAATACAAAGTCAATTCATGGCGACTCTTACTGACTCTTCGGACTACCCTGCCAAGATGGAAATCTCGTCGGTCTCGTTGATCGACCGGAGCCTGCACCTTCCTCTCTATGTGCAGATCAAGCGTGAGCTGCTGCGGCGCATTGCGAACACTGCGCGCGATGGCCAGGGGCGTCGCTTCCACAGCGATGAGGAGCTGTGCATCGAGTTCAACGTCAGCCGAATGACGGTACGGCAGGCGATCAAGGAACTGGTCGACGAGGGCTACCTCACCCGCGCCCGGGGGCTCGGCACCTTCCTGACTGCGCAAAAGGTCAGCGAGCACCCGCTGCGCCTGACCAGCGACCGCGCCACGTTCGGCGCACAGCCATTCGACCTTTCCATCCGCCGCTTTGAAACCGTACCGTGTCCGCTGGAAGTCGGCGCGCAGTTGGGCATTGCGCCGGAGACACCGGTCTGTTTCGCATTGCGCGTGCGCAGCGCCGGCGGCGTGAAGGTCTCCATCGACCACCGCTGGCTTCCGCTCGACGTGGCGGAGGGTCTCACGGCGGAACTCATGAGCCAGCAGACGCTCGTGCAGTTCGTGGGGCAGCGTTACGCCCTGGAGAAGGCCGACATGCAATTCGAAGGCGGTCTTGCCAGCCCGGGCGATGCGACGCTGCTCGGCATCCTGCCGGGCGACGCCGTGTTGACGCGCCTTCTGGTCTACAGCACGTCGGACGGACGGGCCGTGATGGCCGGTCGTTCGACTCACCGCAGCGATCTTTCGCGCTATGCGATCAGCCTGCCCATCGGCCGCGCCTCGGAGGTTGAGCCCACGTCGCCCTGAGCCGCCCAACTCGCCGCCCAACCCGCAGCCGAGCCATTGAACTTTCGTCGTCCTTACAGGAGTGCAGCATGTCTTTTGCAGAATTTCGAAATCAGGTGACCCCGGTAGATGCGTGCGTTTCGAGCGGGAGGCCATCGTGAGCATCGCAGACACCATCCTGGATCGCGCCGAGGTGCGCTTCCCCTTGCCGCTTTCGCCGGCGGTTCCCAAGATCCGCAAGCTGTACAGGTCCGCCACCCAGCGCCAGTGGAATCCTGAATTCGACATCGACTGGGCAAGCTTCGACCACGGCAGGTATTCGGCGTCCCAGCTGATCGCCGCGCGCCTGAGATGGAGCAAGACGGCCTGGGGCGAATACGGCGCCATCTCGGAAAGTCCGGCGCTGCAGATCCGCTTCTCGCAGGAGCGGCGCGAACCCGATCTGTGCCTGTTCTTTGCGATCCGCACCCAGGAAGAGTCACGCCACGCCGAGGCGGCCTATCGGATGGCCGAGGTGCTGGGCGGCTATTTCGCCGAGCCGCAAGGTGCGGTGCTGGCCGACGGCAATGCCGGCGGGGCGCCAAAGCCCGCAGAGAAGGACGTCAAGACCGCGCTGTACAGCCACGGCGTGCGGCGCATGGCGTTCGACCCCGCCTATTCGACGGAATCCATCATCGCGTCGCTCGTCTGCGTATCCGAGGAAGTCGCCTTCGACCAGTTCAAGTTCCTGGTGGAAGTGACCACTGACCCTGTCGCCAACAAGCTGCTTGCCATGATCCTGCGCGACGAGGCGCGGCACTGCGCTTTCGGTTGGGACTATCTCGAACACCGGATTCCCCTGATGTCCAGGGCCGAGATAGAGGCCGTGAAGCAGGGCATCGAAACGTTCGTCGATACCGTCGAGTTCAACGGCTACCACCACGCCTGGCTCAAGCCGCCGTCCGCCGACTCCCGAGCCGAAGTGGCAGCCATGGAGACGACCGCGCAAGCCGGCCTGGGTGCTTCCACCGAAGCGCTCGAAAAGCCGATCCTGATCGACAGCATGGCCAAGATCCGCAAGCGCATGCGCGACTGGGGGTTCACGCTGAAGACCTTCGACCATCCCAAGCTGGGGAAGTGCTGATGAGCCTCATCATCGACCTCGAACCGCCGCGCCGCCAATTGCGTCGCAAGGGCCTCAAGCCCCTGATGGAAAGGCGCTTCCCGCTGCATCTCGAACCGGCCATCCTGACCGTGCGCACGCTCTACGAGCAAGCGAAAGAGGCACGCTGGGACCCTGAACGGAACATTGCCTGGCGCATCTTCCGCGCCGCCGACTACACCGCCGAACAACTGCAGGCCGCGCGCCTGTCGTGGAGCCGGCGCGCGTGGGTCGAATACGCCGGCTTTGCCGAAACCCCGTCCATCCTCATCCGCTTCTGCCTGGAACACGGTGGCGAGAGCGATCCCAAGATGTTCCTCACCGTACGCGGCACGGAAGAGGCATGGCATGTGGATTGCGCTTATCGCTTTGCCGAATGCGCGGGCGGCTATCTCGAGTCGCCCACGAACCCGGATTACGCGCGACTCTTCGGCCTCGGCCTCTTTCGTCAGGCGTTCGACCCGGCACTCAGCCCCGCGGCATATCTGGCCGCACACGTGGCCGTGCTGGACGGCATCGATCTGGAATTGCACCGTGGCTACCTGCGTCACGCAACGGATCCGCTGGCAGCGTCGATCCTGCAACGCCTCGTGCAGGACAAGGAGCGCCATGCGGCCTTCGGCTGGGTGTATCTC
This sequence comes from uncultured Variovorax sp., assembly GCA_903872875.1. Taxonomy (GTDB): domain Bacteria; phylum Pseudomonadota; class Gammaproteobacteria; order Burkholderiales; family Burkholderiaceae_C; genus Variovorax. Next base: position 638 of record CAIQMJ010000125.1, on the reverse strand, counting down.
CACGAGCAGTCCTCGCGGTGGGACGACGCCATGCGCTCGGAGATCGCCGAGGAGATCTCGCAGATCGTCCTGGCGATCGTGTTCAACGGGCTGCATTCCCCAGCCTTCGCGCCCGACGGCATCGCCGACGAGATCCTCGCGGCAGATGCCATCACGCGCGGCGCCGGGTTGGGTGCGGCCACCGCTGAAGAGGAGGTGTTCATCGTGCGCCAGTACCTGGGCGAAGCACGCAGCCGCTTCGCGGAGATGGGCATCGAAATCGGTCGACTAGAACACGGACGCCTCGGTGAATTCTGAAGACCCTTCATTGGCCGCCCTTCCGCCGGGCCATCCATGCGGCATGGATGCCACCGCGCTCACACGGGCCTATGCCAGTCGCCGAATCTCTCCGGTCGACGTGGTGCTCGGGCTGTTCGAGCGCATTGCACGCGTCAATCCGACGGTCAACGCGTTCTACGAGACCGACGAGCCGGCCGCACTGCAGGCGGCCCGCGCTTCCGAAGCTCGCTGGGCCGCCGGAAAGCCGGCCGGCGCGCTCGACGGCGTGCCCGTGTCCGTCAAGGACCATCTGCACGTCATCGGCTTTTCTTCGCCGCGTGGGCAAAAGGCGACCTCTCGCGTGACCGCGCAGTTCGATG
>CAIQMJ010000124.1 GCA_903872875.1 uncultured Variovorax sp. | reverse complement strand
TGGCTCACGGTGCAGCAGAACGTCGAACTTGGCCTCGAAGCGCGCGGCGTCGCGCGTGTCGAGCGGGCGCGCCGTGCATCCGCCGCGATCGACCTGATCGGCCTCGCGGGCTTCGAAGGTGCACTGCCGCGCGAACTCTCCGGCGGCATGCGGCAGCGCGTGGGCATCGCGCGCGCGCTGGTGGTCGAGCCCGAGGTCCTGCTGATGGACGAGGCCTTCTCCGCTCTCGACGTGCTGACCGGCGAGCGGCTGCGCGACGACATCCTGCAGTTGTGGGACGGCGGCGCGATGCCGACCAAGGCGATGCTGGTGGTGTCGCACAACATCGAGGAAGCCGTGCTGATGGCAGACCGCGTGCTGATCTTCTCGAGCAATCCCGGACGCGTGCGCGCCGAGTTGCCGATCACGCTGCCGAGGCCGCGCGACGTCGACAGCCTGGAAGTGCGCGCGTTGATCGACGAGGTGTATGCACTGATGACCGCGGGCGCACCGGCATCGGGTCGTGCACGTGGCGAACCGCAGCATCTGCATATCGCCGATCGGCTGCCCGACGCGGATGTGGATCGCATGGAGGCACTCCTCGAAATGCTGGTCGACGACGATCGACAGGGCCGCGCCGACCTGCCTCAATTGGCCGAGGAGGCCGAGCTGGCCGACCACGAGCTGTTGCCGCTGGCCCAGGCGCTGGCGTTGCTCGGCTTTGCGACGCTGGCCGATGCCGACCTGCATCTGACCGAGCTGGGGCGCTGCTACGTCTCGGGCGCCCACACGCTGCGCCAGCAGCTCTTCGGCCAGCAACTGCTGGCCCACGTACCTCTGGCGGCGCATATCCGCCACAGCCTGGAACAGGCACCCTCCGGCGAACTCGCGCAGGAGCCGTTCCTGCAATTGCTGCACGAGCGTCTCGAAGCGCCGGTGGCCGAGCGCGTGCTGCGCACCGCGATCGAGTGGGGACGCTACGGCGAGGTCTTCGAATACGACTTCCACACCGGGCTCATCCACTTGCCCGCGGGCGACACGGCGGCAACCGCATCGGTGGGCTGAGTGGGCGCCGCCGGTTTTGGCTCAGGACTTGTCGGCCGACGGATGCTGCTCGATGCCTTGCGCGTCGAGCAGGTAGCGGTCGCGCGTGCGCACGTAATAGCTCGCGCCGAAGCGCGCCACCGGAAAGTAATGCTCCAGGCGGACGCGCCAGGTGTCGGTGTCGATCAGCTCGTCGCGCGCGTGCATCCAGCGCACCTGGCCGATGAAGACCTGGCGGCTCGTGGTTTCCATCGTCTCGAACAGCGTGCACTCGAAGGCGACCGGTGCTTCGGCGATGCGCGGCGGTGCCACCGCCTTGCTCGGCAGCGACGTGAAGCCGACCACGTCGAGCTCGCTCACATTCGGCGGATGCTGCACACCGCACTGGTCCATCTGCCAGGCGATGGGTTCGTCCGCGATGTGCACCACGAACTCGCCGGTGCGAACGATGTTGTTCGCGGTGTCCTTCAGCGAATCGTCGCTGCGGCGGTTCAGGCTGATCATCACGATCGGCGGCTCTTCGCCGACCATGTTGAACATGCTGAAGGGCGCGGCATTGACCGTGCCGTCCGGCCCGAGCGTGGTGACCAGCGCGACCGGGCGCGGCACGATCAGGCTCGCCATCAATTTATAGCGCTGGTATTCGGTGAGGGTGGCGAAGTCGATGTCCATGATGTGTCTGGGCAGGTGGCCGTGTTTCTCACACGGCGTTACGGCGGCCTCGGCCGCGATGGTTTCAAATGGTGTGCGGCGGTGGCGCCGCGTCAGCAGGAAAGGACATCACATGCCCGAGGGCGACTCAGCAGATTTCAGGCCAGGCGCGCAGCGCGCGGGTGGTTCATCGATGGCGGTGGTCCTCATCGCGGTGATTGTCGTGCTCGCCGGCGCCGGCTGGTGGTACTGGTCGAAGCAGCAGGCCACCGTTGCGCCGCCCGTGGCCGCTGCGCCACCGACCGCGCCCGTCGCCCCGCCGGATGCGCCCGTGGCGCCAGCGCCGACCGGCCCGCAGAACCTGGTCGATGGCCTGGCCCCACCCGAGCCGGCCCTGCCGCCGCTGGCCGAAGCCGATGCGCGCGTGGCCGCAGCGCTGGCGGAGCTGCTGGGCAGCAAGCAGGTCGCGTCCTTCCTGCAGATCGATGGGTTCGTGCGCCGCTTCGTCGCCACGGTCGACAACCTGCCGAACGGGCAGGCGCCTTCGCGCATCTGGCCGGTGCAGGCGTCGCCGCAACGCTTCGCAGTGCGTGGCGAGGGCGGCAGCCAGACCATCGATCCGGACAACGCGTCGCGCTACACGCCCTTCGTGCTGTTCGCCGAGTCCATCGATCCGGCGCGTGCCGCGGCGGTGTACGCGCGGCTCTATCCGCTGTTCCAGCAGGCGTATGAAGAGCTCGGTTACCCAGGCCGCTACTTCAACGACCGGCTCGTCGGCGTCATCGACCATCTGCTGCAGTCACCCGAGCCGGCCGAGCCGCCGCGCGTGTTGCTGACAGAGGTCAAGGGCGAATCGGGCGAGCCCGTGGCGCTGAGCCGTCCCTGGGTGCGATACGAATTCGCCGACCCGCAGCTCGAGTCGTTGTCCAGCGGTCAGAAGATGATGGTTCGGATCGGGCTTGTGAATGAGCGTCGGCTCAAGACAAAGCTGCGTGCCTTCCGTGCGCAGGTGGCGACCGGTGCTGTGCTCAAGAAACCGCAGTAGCGCAGCGGCCTCGATGGCGGCGATGGCCGCGATCACGGCCGATTCCTTTGCATCGGATTGGTCGTCGCCTACACGGGCTGGGCGCGACGGGCGTTATCCATGGGTTTTTGGACCGGGAGATCCACTGCCATGGAAACCACGAAGACAGACTCGATCATCGACAAGCTGCGCAACCTCGATCAGAACCGCCCCGACTTTCCGGGCGAACACCTGATCGTGTTCGGCATCGGCGTATTGCTGCTCATGGCGGCCAACCGCAACCGCAGCTTCCTTGGCCGCACGCTGGCCGGCATGGCCGGCAGCGCCTTCATCGGGCGCGCGGCGAGCGGCACCGGTGGGGTTGCGCGTGTTGTTCAGGCGGTTACCGGCCGCCGGCCCTGAGCGTCAGGCCGCTTCGTCGGCGTACGCGGCGACCGGCAGGCAGCTGCAGAACAGGTTGCGATCGCCGTACACGTTGTCGACGCGTCCGACCGGCGACCAGTACTTGGCTTGCTTCAGCGCCTCCAACGGGAACGCGCCGAGTTCACGCGAATATGGATGCGCCCATTCGTTCGACAGCAGGCTCGCCGCGGTGTGCGGCGCATGCTTGAGCGGGTTGTCGTCCTTCGGCCAGACGCCTTCCTCGATGCGCCGGATCTCGCCGCGGATCGCGATCATCGCGTCGATGAAGCGATCGAGCTCGGCCAGCGGCTCGCTCTCCGTCGGCTCGACCATCAGCGTGCCGGGCACCGGGAAGCTTAGCGTTGGCGCGTGTAAGCCGTAGTCCATCAGGCGCTTGGCCACATCTTCGGCCGAGACGCCGTGCACGCCGCCGCTGCTTTCCTTCAAGG
>CAIQMJ010000123.1 GCA_903872875.1 uncultured Variovorax sp. | reverse complement strand
GGTTCTGGAATGTTCTCGCCCTTAACAATGGCTTCGTAAACCTTTACGCGGCCAAGTACGTCATCGGACTTAATAGTTAGTAGCTCTTGGAGTGTGTAAGCGGCGCCGTATGCTTCAAGGGCCCAAACTTCCATTTCACCAAAGCGCTGACCACCGAATTGAGCTTTTCCGCCCAATGGTTGTTGCGTGATCATTGAGTAAGGTCCAGTTGAACGTGCGTGAATCTTGTCGTCCACCAAGTGGTGCAGCTTCAAGAAATGCATGTAGCCGACGGTGACCGGACGCTCGAACTGATCGCCGGTGCGGCCGTCGTACAGGTAGGCCTGCGTGCGCGTCTCGGTCAGGCCCTTGAGCTTGGCGATCTCTTCCGGATAGGCGAGCTGCAGCATTCCGGTGATCTCTTCCTCGGTTGCACCGTCGAACACCGGCGTCGCGAAAGTCACGCCGGCGGACAGGTTCTGCGCCATCTCCACCACTTCGGTGTCGCTGAGCTTGCTCAGGTCTTCCTTGCGCCCTGCACCGTTGTACAGCTTGTCGAGGAAGCCGCGCAGTTCGGCGATCTTGGCCTCGGCCTGGAGCATGTCGCCGATGCGTTGGCCGATGCCCTTGCCGGCCCAGCCCAGATGCACTTCCAACACCTGGCCCACGTTCATCCGCGAAGGCACGCCCAGCGGATTCAGGCAGACGTCGCACGGCGTACCGTCGGCCATGTGCGGCATGTCTTCGACCGGGACGATCTTGGACACGACACCCTTGTTGCCGTGGCGGCCGGCCATCTTGTCGCCCGGCTGCAGGCGGCGCTTGACGGCCAGGTAGACCTTGACCATCTTCAGCACGCCAGCGGGCAGCTCGTCGCCTTGCGTGAGCTTCTTGCGCTTCTCTTCGAACGCAAGGTCGAAGCTGTGACGCGTCTGCTCCAGCGAGTTCTTGATCGACTCGAGTTGCGAAGCCACTTCGTCTTCCGCCGGGCGGATGTCGAACCAGTGGAACTTCTCGATCGACGACAGGTAGGCCTTGTCGAGCTTCGTACCCTTCGCCAGCTTGTTCGGGCCGCCGTTGGCTGCCTTGCCGGTCAGCAGCTTCTCGATCCGGTCGAACGCGTCGGCTTCGACGATGCGCAGCTGGTCGTTCAGGTCCAGGCGGAAGCGCTTGAGTTCGTCGTCGATGATCTGCTGGGCGCGCTTGTCGCGCGTGATGCCTTCACGGGTGAAGACCTGCACGTCGATCACGGTACCCTGCGAGCCCTGGCTCACGCGCAGCGAGGTGTCCTTCACATCGGAAGCCTTCTCGCCGAAGATCGCGCGAAGCAGCTTCTCTTCCGGCGTCAGCGTGGTCTCGCCCTTCGGCGTGACCTTGCCCACCAGCGTGTCGCCCGGCTGCACTTCGGCGCCGACGTAGATGATGCCGGACTCGTCCAGGCGGTTGAGCTGTTGCTCGGCCAGGTTCGGAATGTCGCGCGTGATTTCTTCGGCGCCCAGCTTGGTGTCGCGGGCCATGACCACCAGTTCCTCGATGTGGATCGAGGTGTAGCGGTCGTCGGCCACCACGCGTTCGGAGATCAGGATCGAATCTTCGAAGTTGTAGCCGTTCCAGGGCATGAAGGCGATCAGCATGTTCTGGCCGATGGCGATCTCGCCCAGGTCGGTCGATGCGCCGTCGGCGATCACGTCACCCTTGGCGAGCAGGTCGCCGCGCTTCACGATGGGGCGCTGGTGGATGTTGGTGTTCTGGTTGGAACGCTGATACTTGATGAGGTTGTAGATGTCCACACCCACTTCACCGGCCGTCGCTTCGGCGTCGTTCACGCGCACAACGATGCGGGTCGCGTCGACATAGTCGACCACGCCGCCGCGGGTGGCGGTCACCACGGTGCCCGAGTCCACGGCCGCCACGCGCTCGATCCCGGTGCCGACCATCGGCTTTTCGGGACGCAGCACCGGCACGGCCTGACGCGACATGTTGGCGCCCATCAACGCGCGGTTCGCATCGTCGTGCTCCAGGAAGGGCACCAGCGACGCGGCCACCGACACGATCTGCGCTGGCGACACGTCCATGTACTGCACACGTTCGGCGCTCAGCAGCGTCGATTCACCCTGTTCGCGAGCCGACACCAGGTCGCCGGTCAGGCGGCCTTCCTTGTCGAGCGCAGCGTTGGCCTGCGCGATCACGTACTTGCCTTCCTCGATGGCCGACAGGTAGTCGATCTGGTCGGTCACCTTGCCGTCCGCGACGCGGCGGTATGGGGTTTCGATGAAGCCGTACTCGTTCAGGCGCGCGTACAGCGCCAGCGAGTTGATCAGGCCGATGTTCGGGCCTTCGGGCGTTTCGATCGGGCACACACGACCGTAGTGGGTCACGTGCACGTCACGCACTTCGAAGCCTGCACGTTCGCGGGTCAAGCCGCCCGGGCCAAGGGCCGACACGCGGCGCTTGTGGGTGATTTCGGCCAGCGGGTTCGTCTGGTCCATGAACTGCGACAGCTGCGACGCACCGAAGAACTCCTTGAGCGCCGCGGAAATCGGCTTGGAGTTGATCAGGTCGTGCGGCATCAGCGGCTCTTGCTCGGC
>CAIQMJ010000122.1 GCA_903872875.1 uncultured Variovorax sp. | reverse complement strand
CGACCAGTGCGCTCGATGTGACGATCCAGAAGCAGGTGCTCGGACTGCTGCAGCGCCTTCAGCGCGAGCGCGGGCTGAGCTATCTGCTGATCACCCATGACGTCGAAGTGATCCGCGCCATGGCGCACCAGGTCATCGTCATGAAGGACGGTGCGATCCTGGAATCCGGCCCGGTCGATCGTGTGATCGATGCGCCCGAACACCCCTATACCCGGACGCTGGTGGCAGCAGCACTGGCTGATTGAGAACAGAAGAACATTGAATGTCGAATATCGGATATGACCGCCGCGGTGCCTGGCGCGCCGCGCTGGCGTGCATGGCGACGCTCGCGGTGGCGATGGGGCTTGGGCGTTTCGCCTTCACGCCGATGCTGCCCATCATGCTGCACGAGGGAAAGCTGGATCTGCAGGAGGGCGGCTTGCTGGCATCGCTCAACTACCTGGGGTATTTCGTTGGCGCCCTGTCCTGTGCGTCGATCCGTATCCGGCCTGTCTTCATGGTGCGCACGGCGCTTCTGGCGACGGCCGTGCTGCTGCTGGGCATGGGGCTGCTCCATGGTTTTGCCTTCTGGGGCGTGCTGCGGACCGCCGCCGGCGTCGCGAGCGCCTGGGCTTTTGTCTTTGCTTCAGGCTGGGGTTCACGCCGATTGGCCGAGAGCGGCGCGCCAGCGCTTGGCGGCGTCATCTTCACCGGTCCCGGCATCGGAATTGCAGCGACCGGCCTTCTTGGCGGAGCGATCGGACGCTGGGGCTCGGACGCGGCCTGGATCGGTCTCGGCTTGATCGCACTGGTGCTGATCGCGGCGATCTGGCGCGTGTTCAACGACGGCCCGGCGCCTGGCGCCGGCCATGTTTCCGATCGCGCCGCGGCCATACCGGCCAATCCGGCCGAGGCAAGGTCGGATGCGCGCTGGCTGGTCGGGCTCTATGGTCTGGCCGGCTTCGGCTACATCATCACGGCGACCTTTCTTCCGGTCATTGCGCGACAGGCGCTGCCGGGCTCGAACTGGCCGGACCTGTTCTGGCCGCTCTTCGGCATTGCGGTGGTGCCGGGGGTGCTCATCGGCGCGCGCGCGCCGATGCACTGGGACAACCGGCTGCTGCTGGCTGCCAGTTTCCTGATGCAGGCGATCGGCGTGGTGCTGTCGGTCGTGTGGCCGACGATCGGCGGTTTCGCGCTCGGGAGCCTGCTCCTGGGGCTGCCATTCACCGCAATCACCCTGTTCGCAGTGCGGGAAGCGCGGCGGCTGCATGGCAACGCTGCCGCAGGGCTGATCGGCTACGCAACGGCGTCATACGGGGTCGGGCAGATCGTGGGGCCTCTGTTCGCTGCACCCCTGGTGCACCGCACGGGTTCGTTAAACGTGCCACTGCTCGCCGCGGCAGCCGCGCTGGCGGCGGGTGCCTTGCTGTTTATCTGGGTCTGGCGGTGTTCGCTGAGGGCTGGCAGAGCAGCTTCCATCTAGAAGCCGCTGTATTTAAACGCAATTGGCATATAATTCGAGGCTCACGACCAAACGGGCGGGTACCCACCGCCCGTTTTTTTATGGGTCGACGCATTCTCGATGACGCAGGCGGGCGGATATCGGGCAACACCAAAGGCGAACAAATACACGTGGCATTGCAGCAGACAGTGGAACAAACCGTGGCCGGTCTTGGCTACGACCTGGTCGAGATCGAACGCTCGGCGGGCGGATTGCTGCGTGTCACGATTGATTTGCCCTGGCATGCCCCCACTTCGGAAGCTGCGGCAGCCGGCTTGCCCGAACCCTTCGTGACGGTCGAGGATTGCGAGAAGGTCACGCGCCAGCTCCAGTTCGCGCTGGAGGTGGATGGTGCGGAATACAAGCGGCTCGAGGTTTCCTCGCCGGGTATTGATCGGCCATTGCGAAATGAGCAGGATTTCGAGCGCTTTGTCGGCGAGGTGGTCGACATCACGCTCAAGGCGCCGATGGGCGCCGCAGCGGGGGGGCTGGTGTCGGCCTCCCGCAAGAAATTTCGCGGCACGCTGGAGCGTGCCGAAGGCGGGAGCGGCTGGCAGATCGTCTGGAGCCAGGAGCCCGAAGGCAAGCCGGCGCCGAAGCCTGGGCAAAAAGTCAGCAAGAAGCGCGCGCCTGCACCGTTGCAGGCGCTTGGTTTTGTATTGGGCGAATTGCGCGAGGCCCGGCTCGCCCCGATCGTGGATTTCAAGGGCCGCAAGGCTAGAGCCCCCGAGGGTTCTGCAGACAAAACCCCAACGGGTTTTTCGGATATTGGCGGCACGGAAGTGTCGGACTGAAAGAGGAGCGTAGTGGCATGAATCGCGAAATGTTGATGTTGGTGGATGCGATCTCGCGCGAAAAGAACGTCGAGCGCGACGTGGTCTTTGGCGCGGTCGAATCGGCGCTGGCGCAAGCGACCAAGAAGCTCTATCCGGGCGATGTGGACATTCGCGTCGCCGTCGACCGCGACAGCGGCGACTACGAAACCTTCCGCCGTTGGCACGTCGTTCCCGACGAGGCGGGCCTGCAATTGCCCGAGCAGGAAATCCTCCTGTTCGAAGCCAAGGAGGAAATGTCGGACATCGAGGTCGGCGAATACATCGAGGAAGCGGTGGATTCGGTGCCGATCGGCCGCATTGGCGCGATGGCTGCCAAGCAGGTCATCCTGCAGAAGATCCGTGACGCCGAGCGCGAGATGCTGCTCAACGACTTCATGTCGCGCGGCGACAAGATCTTCGTCGGCACTGTCAAGCGCCTGGACAAGGGCGACATCATCGTCGAGGCCGGCCGCGTCGAAGGACGTCTGCGCCGCAGCGAGATGATCGCCAAGGAAAACCTGCGCAACGGCGACCGTGTCCGCGCCATGATCATGGAAGTCGACCTGACGCTGCGCGGCGCACCGATCATCCTGTCGCGCTCGGCGCCAGAGTTCATGATCGAGCTGTTTCGCCAGGAAGTCCCCGAGATCGAGCAAGGTCTGCTCGAGATCAAGAGCTGCGCCCGCGACCCCGGTTCGCGCGCGAAGATCGCCGTGCTGTCGCATGACAAGCGCGTCGACCCGATCGGCACCTGCGTCGGCGTGCGCGGTACCCGCGTCAACGCGGTGACCAACGAGCTCGCCGGCGAGCGCGTCGATATCGTGCTGTGGTCCGAGGACCCTGCGCAGTTCGTGATCGGCGCCCTGGCACCAGCCAACGTGTCGTCGATCGTCGTCGACGAAGAAAAGCACGCCATGGACGTGGTGGT
>CAIQMJ010000121.1 GCA_903872875.1 uncultured Variovorax sp. | reverse complement strand
CTGATCGATGCCAGCACCGAAGCTGCGGCGCGCAGCGCGGGGCGCTCGCTGTCCGGCGCGTTCTCGCAGGAGATCCATGTGCTGCGCGACGCGTTGATCCATCTGCGCATGCTGGTCGAGGCCACATTGGACTTCCCGGAAGAGGAGATCGATTTCCTTCAGAAGGCCGACGCGGTCGGCCAGCTCGTTGCGCTCGAGATGCAGGTCGCCGCCGTGCAGCAGCGCGCGCGTCAGGGCGCATTGCTGCGCGAGGGCATCAAGGTCGTGATTGCCGGACAGCCGAATGCGGGCAAGAGCTCGCTATTGAACGCGCTGGCCGGCGCCGAGCTGGCCATCGTCAGTCCGATCGCCGGCACCACGCGCGACGTCGTGTCGCAGACCATCCAGATCCAGGGGGTGCCGCTGCACGTCGCGGACACCGCCGGCCTGCGCGACAGCACCGATGAAGTCGAGCAGATCGGCGTGGCGCGTGCCTGGAGCCATATCGAGGGCGCCGACGCCGTGCTCTTCCTGCACGACCTCACGCGTGCCGACGCGGCCGACTACGCGGCGGCCGATGCCGAGATCCTGCGCACCCTGCAGCGCAAACTGACGTCGTCCGTACCGGTGCTCGATGTCTGGAACAAGCAGGACGCTGCACCGGGTGCGCCGGCGCACGGCGGGATCGTGCTGTCCGCGCGCACCGGGACTGGCGTCGAAAACCTCCGGCAGCGGCTGCTCGAACTCGCCGGCTGGCAGGCCGTGCCTGAAGGCCTGTACCTGGCACGCGAACGCCATGTCCAGGCACTGGCCCGCGTGGCGCGCCATCTCGGGCTTGCCGCCGCGCACCTCGGCAGCCGCGCGCAGGCACTGGACCTGCTCGCCGAGGAACTCCGGCTGGCGCAAAACGCGCTCAACGAGATCACGGGCGAGTTCGGCTCCGACGACCTGCTCGGCGTGATCTTCTCGCGTTTCTGCATCGGCAAGTAGCCGCGGCTCGGCCGACTCAGCCTTTCTGCAGCTTGTCGATCGCTCGAGCGAGGCCATCAGGCTTGCCCGACAGCACCAGTGTGTCGCCCTCGTGCAGTACGAGCGCGCCGCTCGGCTCTGCGGCGGTGCCGTCCTTGCGTCGCAGGCTGGCGACGCGGACGCCGATCGCATCCAGCGCGAGCCGTGCGAGCGGCTGGTCGATCGCGCGTGCACCCGCGTTCAACGTGAAGGTGTTGAGCCGCGCGTGGTCGAGTTCGTCGACCTTGTCGTCGTCGGCGCCGTGGAAGTAGCCGCGCAGCAGGTTGTAGCGCGCATCGCGCAGATCCTGTACCACGCGGATCACGCGGCGCATCGGTACGCCGACCAGCGCCAGCGCATGGCTCGCCAGCATCAGCGAACCCTCGATCGCCTCCGGAACCACCTCGGTCGCGCCGGCCGCCTGCAGCTTCTCCAGATCGAGGTCGTCCTGCGTGCGCACGATCACCGGCACTTGCGGCGCATGGGCACGTGTGTGGGCCAGCACCTTGAGTGCTCCCGGCACATCGAGGTAGGTCACGACCACGGCGCTCGCGCGCGCGAGGCCGGCGGCCATGAGCGCCTGCAGGCGCGCCGCGTCGCCGAACACGACCGAATCGCCGGCGGCCGCGGCCTGCCGCACGCGGTCGGGGTCCAGGTCCAGCGCCATGTACGGAATGCCTTCGCGCTCGAGGATGCGCGCCAGATTCTGACCGCAGCGACCATAGCCGCAGATGATCACGTGCTTCGAGGTGTTGATCGTCTTGCGCGCGATGGTCGTCATCTGCAGCGACTGCTGCATCCAGTCGCTCGCGACCAGTTTGCGCACGATGGCGTTGCTGTACATGATGATGAAGGGCGTGGCCAGCATCGACAACACCATCGAGGCGAGCACCGGGTTGGCGAGCCACGGCGGCAGGAGGTTGCGGTCCTGCGCGAGCGTGAGCAGCACGAAGCCGAACTCGCCGGCCTGCGCCAGGTAGAGGCCGGTGCGCAGCGACACGCCGGTGGTCGCTCCCAGTCCGCGCGCGAGCAGCGTCACCAGCAGCAGCTTGAAGGCCAGCGGCAGCACCAGCAGCAGCGCCACCAGCGCCCAGCGCTCGATCACGATGTGCCAGTCGAGCGACATGCCGATGGTGATGAAGAACAGTCCGAGCAGCACATCATGGAAGGGCCGGATGTCGGTTTCCACCTGATGCTTGTATTCGGTCTCCGACACCAGCATGCCGGCGATGAAGGCGCCCAGCGCGAGGCTCAGGCCGGCCAGCTCGGTCATCCATGCGAGTCCCAGCGTGACCAGCAGCAGGTTGAGCATGAACAGCTCCTCGCTGCGGCGGCGCGCGACCAGGGTGAGCCACCAGCGCATGACGCGCGGACCGCCGTAGAGCAGCACGCCGACGAGGAAGGTCGCCTTCAGCAACGCGATGGAGAGCGCCTTGAACAGCGCTTCGGGCGGCGCGCCCAGCGCGGGTATCAGTACCAGCAGCGGAACCACGGCCAGATCCTGGAACAGCAGCACGCCCATCACGCGCTTGCCGTGCTCGCTCTCGAGTTCGAGCCGCTCCGACATCAGCTTGACCACGATGGCCGTGCTGCTCATCGTGAGGGCGCCAGAGAGCGCCAGCGCGGTCTGCCAGCCCAGGCGCCAGGCCGGAGGCAGCTGCGTTGCCACGATCAGCGCGGCGGCCGTGGCGATGCCCATCGTCAGCAGCACCTGGAGCAGGCCAAGCCCGAACACATGGCGGCGCATCGCCCGCAGCTTTGGCAGGCTGAACTCGAGTCCGATGACGAACATCAGGAAGACCACGCCGAATTCGCCGAGGTGGCGAATGCCCTCGCTGTTGTCGGCGAGGGCCAGCGCATGCGGTCCGATCAGCACGCCGGCCGAGAGATAACCGAGCATCGGCGGCAGCTTCAACAGCCGGCAAGCCACCACCCCGATCACTGCGGCGAGCAAATACAACAGCGTGAGATCAAGGGAAGACATGACCCGATGCTAGCAAGGGTCTTCATTCGGCGCGGAAGGGGCTTTCCGGGCGCGCGACGGCGGGGTGTGGGGGCATCGGGCCGGCCGATAAAATCCCTGCGATGAGTTCCCGCCCTCCCCAGGCCTTCACGGCCGATCCCGACAAAGCGCTTGCGCGGGCCCGATTGACCTTCGACATCGAAGCCGAAGCGGTTCTCGGCCTGAAGTCGCGCGTCGGCCCCAGCTTCGTCGAAGCCGTGCAGAAGATCCTCGACGTGCGCGGACGCGTCGTGGTGATGGGCATGGGCAAGAGCGGCCACGTGGGCCGAAAGATCGCGGCCACGCTGGCCTCGACTGGCACGCCCGCGATGTTCGTGCACCCGGCCGAAGCCAGCCATGGCGACCTCGGGATGATCAAGTCGGTCGACCTCGTGCTGGCGATCTCCAACAGCGGCGAAGTCGAGGAGCTCACCACCATCCTGCCAGTCGTCAAGCGTCAGGGTGTGCCGCTCATCGCAATGACGGGGCGCGCCGATTCGACGCTCGCGCGCCACGCCGACATCGTGCTGGACAGCGGTGTCGAGAAGGAGGCCTGCCCACTGAACCTCGCGCCCACCGCCAGCACCACCGCGCAGATGGCGCTGGGCGATGCGCTCGCCGTGGCCCTGCTCGACGCACGCGGCTTCGGCACCGAGGACTTCGCGCGCTCGCATCCGGGCGGTGCGCTGGGCCGCAAGCTGCTGACGCACGTCAGCGACCTGATGCGCACTGGAGATGCCGTGCCGCGCGTCGCGCCATCGGCCAGCTTCAGCGAGCTGATGCGCGAGATGAGCAACAAGGGAGTGGGCGCGGCCGCAGTGGTCGACGATACCGGGCGGCCGATCGGCATCTTCACCGACGGCGACCTGCGCCG
>CAIQMJ010000120.1 GCA_903872875.1 uncultured Variovorax sp. | reverse complement strand
GTGCGCGGTCTGGATGCGCGAGCTGCTACGCTGAATGTTCGAGACCCTCCTCCGCGCCCCGCAAAAGGAGCACTCACGCAACGAGTTGCTTCCGAAGCTCGGTTGCGCGTTCGAGCAGCTGATCTGTCAGTTGTTGTCGGATCGAGCTGTCGCTCTTGGCCTTCGCTGCGCGAAGCTCGGCGACGGCAAGGTCGATCTCGCGCAGCGCTGAGTCGCTGGCGGTCCGGAAGCCGGAACGATGAGCCAACGCGACGTGAACCTGGGCTCGGCGCTCGTGCCACTGCCATTCATCCCCGACCTGACTGTCTAGCGCCTTCGTGGCGACGTCCAGCGCGTCATTGAAACTTCCTCGCCCGTACTCTGCTTCGAACCACAGGTCAAACATCAGCAGCTTTCGCTGCCCCTGCTTGTAGGCTTGCTCGAAAGACTTGCTAGCTTCGTCACGGTTGGGCGGGACCAGCTTGAGATTGAAGCGGCCGGTCGCAAGAAGAAGATCAATGTGCGGATTCGTGAGCTTCCTCGACGCGGACTGGATCACCTCCAGCGCGCCTTTGGCATTGCCTGTCTTGGAAATTGCGAGGGCCTGGGCAATCGCCAAACCGACCGTCTGGGACCGCCGCTGAGTCGTCAATCCAATGGCGTCAGCGGCAGTGCTCTTGGCTTTGGAGTCAAGCGCTGAGTGATCGATTTCGAGGTCCGGTGCGAGTTCCATGACCAGCAGCGCAGTGTTCGGATCAACCGTATAGCTGGCCTGCCTGGCCACCGCTGGCATGCTAACTAGAAATAGGCTCGAAAGTTCGAGCAGCGCGTCTCCAAGTGTTTGTTCTGCGTAGTCGCTCAAGATTCTGGTCAACTCAGGGTAAATGCAGCCCTTGAGCCGGCTGATTACATAGAGCACGCGCTTGGCGGGCTTGCTCAGGTAGCCGATCTCCCGCTTGAGGGCGGCCTTGCGGACCTCCATGCCCTTCTCGCCCTTCCATTGGGTGATGGCCTTGTCCAAGCTCAAGCCGCGGCGCTCGAGTCTCAGCAGGGAATCCGCGAAGAATGGAGAACCTCCACTCACCTCACGAAGGTACTCCGCCTTGTTATCTTTCAGTTCGGGCAATTTGTACCGGGCGCGCAGAACAGAAACGTACTCTCGAAACTCGTCTTTGGGAAGGCCATCGAGCTTCAGCACGTTGTCGGGTGAATACGAGAAGTTGATGCGTGTTGTAAGAAGCATCTTGGTGCATCGTGGAGCTCGAATTCCGAGTTCCAGCGCCCGCTGCTGGTCATCCTTCGAAAGGGAGTCGACGTCGTCGATCACTACGAACGTAGGCATCGTCGCGCAGCTTTGAAGAGCGACCTCCATCAACTCCCTCGTGTCGAGTCCTTCGAAATCCGCAGCAATGCAGCCATGTGCCGAAGCGATCGCACGATAGAGAGATTCAGCATCATGGAAGTCCGTATAGAGAGCATCGCGGTACGTATCGTCCGCTGCGATGAACTGCCGCTCCTTGGCTGTGAGCCAAACCACTTTCTCAAATGGTCTGACGCCGCGTGAAGCGACTTCCTCAGAGAAGCGGTACGCAAGACTCGTCTTGCCGAGGCCACCCTCGCCTGCTATCAGGCGTACACGCGAAAAGTCGTCGGCCAGCCAGGTCCAAAGCTCGCCGATGTCCGTCTTGCGACCCACGAATCTCGAGCAGACGAAATTCCGGTCAGGGAGGTTGTGGTCCAGAGCCTCTTCGTTAACGATGTCCGCGATAGAAAGCTCCAATGACGGCGGCCTGCGAGCTGAGAAGAGGAAGTCGAAATCCTCTGCTGCAAGAGCTACCCCATTTCCTTCGAGGCGGCGAAAGACCATCTCCCCCTTCTTGAAGGCGAGATGTTTAGGCTTCTCTTCGGGCCCGTTCCTAACGAAGCGCAACGGAGGCTC
>CAIQMJ010000119.1 GCA_903872875.1 uncultured Variovorax sp. | reverse complement strand
TCGAGATGGAAGGCCCGCACGACTACCTGACCGAGATCCATCCGCAGGCCGAGGCCTTCATCGCGACGCTGGCCGAGCGCCTGAAGCGCGGTGCCGCGTTCTTCATCGACTACGGTTTCCCCGAGTCGGAGTACTACCACCCGCAACGCCACATGGGTACCGTGATGTGCCACCGCGCGCACCAGGCCGATGACGATCCGCTGGCCGACGTCGGGCTGAAGGACATCACGGCCCACGTCGACTTCACCGGCATTGCGCTCGCGGCGCAGAACGCAGGCCTGTCGGTGATGGGCTACTGCAGCCAGGCGCGCTTCTTGATGAACTGCGGGCTGCTCGGGTTCTCGGACCAGGCCGCGTTGCCGATGCGAGCGACGGCTGCCAAGCTGATCCACGAGCACGAGATGGGCGAGCTGTTCAAGGTGATCGGCCTGTGCGTGGGCGAGCCCTGGGACGCCATCGGCTTCAAGGCGGGCGACCGCACGCATACGCTGTAGTCGGCATTCTTGCCGCCGATCTTCGGGCGCAGCGCTTTGCCGCTCAGGCCGCCGGTGTGATTTCCAATTCGACGATCCGCGGCGTGATCGCGCCTGCATCGTCGACCTGCAGTTCGCCCACCGCGATCGGCAGCTTGAAGCGCCGCGGGCCCGCGCTGCCCGGGTTCACGAAGAACACGCCGTTGCGCAGATCGATCGCCGGCTGGTGGGAATGGCCGGTCACGACCACCTGGATGCCCGCCGCGGCCGGGTCGAGGTCGAGTTCGGCGATGTCGTGCAGCGCATAGAGCCAGACCTCGCCGATCTTCACGAATTCCGTGTCGGCGATGGACGCGGCCCAGTCGGCTCGGTCGTTGTTGCCGCGCACCACGGTCAGCGGCGCGAGCGCCGCGAGCCGCTCCAGGATGGCCGGATCGCCGATGTCTCCGGCGTGCACGATGTGGTCGCAGCCCTGCAGAAAGGCCAGGGCTTCCGGGCGCAGCAGCCCGTGCGTGTCCGAGATGAGTCCGATGCGTTGCATGCCCCGATTTTGCGGCGCGCTCGGTTCTAATCGCGGATTCGACTGCCGAACCAATTCATGACCTCTTCGCCCGATCTCCTGCGCACCGCCCACGCGCTCGCCGATGCCGCCGCCGCCCAGTCGATGACGTACTTTCGAACGCCGCTGGACATCATCACGAAGTCGGACGAAAGCCCTGTCACGCTGGCCGATCGCGCGGCCGAAACCGCCATGCGCGAGATCCTCGGCGCTGACTTGCCGTTCGATGGCATCTACGGCGAGGAGCACGGCGCGCTCCAGCTCGATGCCGGCCGCGTCTGGGTGCTCGATCCGATCGACGGCACGCGCAGCTTCATCACCGGGTCGCCGCTGTGGGGCACGCTGATCGGCGTGCTCGAGGCCGGTCGCGTGACGCTCGGCATGGTCGACATGCCGGTGCTGCGCGAGCGCTGGATCGGCCAGGCGGGCATGGGCGCGCACCGCAACGGCACGCCGGTGCGGGTCAGCGGCTGCACCCGAGTCGCCGACGCGCGCATCGTCACCACCTCGCCCGACATCTTCGATGCCGCCGACTGGCTCGCCTTCGACGCGCTGAGCCGGCGCTGCGCGATGCGGCGCTTCGGCGGCGACTGCTACGGCTACGCGCAACTCGCGGGCGGCACGATCGACCTGGTCGTCGAGACCGGCCTCCAGCCCTACGACTATCTCGGCCCGGCCGGACTGATCGAAGCGGCGGGCGGTGTGGTCACCGACTGGGAGGGCCGGCCGCTCGGCCTGAAGTCGGACGGCCGCGTGATCGCCGCCGCCACGCCCGAGCTGCATTGCGAGGCGTTGGCGATGCTCGCTGCATCCGCCGCCGCATCTGCCGCCGCGGCCTGAGGGCATCGATGATCCGTTGGCTGATCGTGGTGCTGCTGGCGCTCGTGCTGATGAGCGGGCTCACGCAATGGCTGCGCCGCTTCGGTTTCGGCCGGCTGCCGGGCGACTTCGAATTCCGTCTGTTCGGCCGCCTGTGGCAATTGCCGATCGGCAGCACCGTCGTACTCAGCACGATCGCCGCGCTGGTGGCCAAACTGGTCTGATCCTTCACAACCTCTTCCAGGACACTTCCCATGAAAGCCTGCGTCGACATCGGTGGCACCAAGGTGGCCGTGAGCCTTGCCGAAACCGGCAGCCGCGAACTGCTGGTGCGCCAGTCCGAACCCACCGCCACCAGTGGCAACAACGACGCGATCGCGCTGCAGGTGATGCGGCTGGTCGACGCGGCCTGCGCCGAGGCTGGCGTCGCGCCGGAGAGCATCGATGCCATCGGCGTCTCGTCGGCCGGTCCGTTCGTGCTGAACGACGGCTGCATCGAACTCGCCACGCCCAACATGTGCGGCGGACTGGCCGGTCCGGCGCGCGGCTTGCCGAACGACTGGATGTCGGCGGTGCTGGAAGCGCCGCTGCGCAAGCGCTTCCGGCACGTGCGGGTCGAGAACGACGCTGTCTCCGCGCTCGAAGCCGAGCGCCGCTGGGGCGCGCTGCAGGGCATGGACCATTGCGCCTATGTGACCTGGAGCACTGGTGTCGGCGTCGGTCTGTGCGTCGACGGGCGCGTGCTGCGCGGCAAGAACGGTAACGCCGGCCACGCCGGCCACAGCTTCGTGGCGGACGACGACAACCAGCATGCGCTGTGCGGCTGCGGCAACGTCGGCGACGTCGAGGGGCTGGCGGCGGGCAATTCGATCGCGCGCCGCTTCTCGCGGCCTGCGCCGGAGCTGTTCGCCGCCGCCGTAGCCGGTGAGCCGGAGGCGCTGAAGACGGCCGACGAACTTTGCCGCGTAATGGGCCGCATGCTCTACAACCTGATCGCCACGCTCGATCTGCAGCGCATCAGCCTCGGCGGCAGCGTGTTCTGGCACAACCGCGACTTCCTGCTGCCGCGCCTGCAGGCCCAGATCGACGGCAAGCTCGAGCCGTTGACGCAGGGCGTGCAGCTGGCCGCCGCCGGGCTGGGCGACAAGGTCGGCGACTACGCCGCGCTCGCACTGGTCGACTGAGCCTCCAGCGCATGGCGGCTGGCGTGTCCGCTCACAGGAACATGCCGCCCGACACCTCGATGCGCTGGCCGGTGATCCAGCGGTTGCCGGGTTCCAGCAGCGAGGCGATCGCACCGCCGATGTCGTCGGGCA
Source organism: uncultured Variovorax sp. (assembly GCA_903872875.1). GTDB lineage: Bacteria > Pseudomonadota > Gammaproteobacteria > Burkholderiales > Burkholderiaceae_C > Variovorax. The sequence goes on along the minus strand of CAIQMJ010000119.1, from coordinate 3,575 downwards.
GGCCGACGCGGCCGAGCGCGGTCTGCGACGCGATGCCGGCGTTCATCTGCGCGTTGTCGCGCACCACGCCACCGCCGAAGTCGGTCTCGATCGCGCCGGGCGCGACCACGTTGACCGCGATGCCGCGCGCGCCGAGTTCCTTCGCCATGTAGCGCGACAGCACCTCGATGCCGCCCTTCATCGCCGCGTAGGCCGCATGGCCCGGCAACGTGAAGCGCGCCAGGCCGGTCGAGATGTTGACGATGCGCCCGCCGTCGGCCAGCAGCGGCAGCAGCTTCTGCGTCAGGAAGAAGGTGCCCTTCAGGTGCGTGTTCATCAGCGTGTCGAACTGCTCCTCGCTGGTTTCCATGAACGGCACGTGGATGCCGATTCCGGCGTTGTTGACGAGATGGTCGAAGCTGTCGCGTTGCCAAACGCGCGCCAGCGCGGCCTTCACCTCATCGGCGAAGGCGGCGAAGCCTGCGCTGCGGGCCACGTCGAGCTGCAAGGCGACGGCGCGGCGGCCCAGCGCCTCGATCTCCTTCACCACCTGCTGCGCTTCATCGGCGCCGCTGCGATAGGTCAGGATCAGGTCGCTGCCGCGCGCAGCCAGCTTCAGGGCGGTGTTCTTGCCGAGGCCGCGGCTGGCGCCGGTCACGAGGGCGATGGGTGCGTTCATGGTGTGCTTTCCGGGGGTGTGTTGCGATGGAATGAACTGTAGGCTCAGACAATCCGCCGATAAACTCCTGAAAATGGAGATGACTGTTCTTCATGGCTGAACAATAAGCGGGTCATGCGCCTTTTCGAGCCCGCTTCGAGCCTGCCGCAACCGATCAAACCCATGGAACTCGCCACACTCCGCATCTTCGTCAAGGTTGCCGAACTCGCCAGCTTCACGCGCGCTGCGGAACAGCTCGGCCTGCCCAAGGCGCGCGTCTCGACCAGCGTGCAGCAGCTCGAGGCCGAACTCGGCACGCGACTGCTGCAACGCACCACCCGCACCGTGCGCCTGACGCCCGACGGCGAGCAACTGCTGGAGCGCAGCCAATTGCTGCTGGCGGAAGCGGACGAGGTGCAGTCGCTGTTCCAGCAGTCGCCGAGCGCATTGCGCGGGCGGCTGCGCATCGATCTGCCGATCAAGCTTGCGCGGCAGCTCGTGATCCCGCAACTGCCGGCGTTCATCGCCGCGCACCCGCAGCTCGAGATCGAGATCAGCGCCACCGACCGGCTCGTCGATCTCGTGCACGAGGGGTTCGACTGCGTGCTGCGGATTGGACGGCTCGACGATTCGGGCCTGGTTGCGCGCCGGCTGGGCGAGATGCCGATGGCGAATTGCGCGAGTGCCGCCTACCTGGCAGCCCGCGGCACGCCCCGCACGCTCGATGACCTCGATGGCCATCTGCTGGTGCGCTATGGCAGCGCGGGCGCGGCGGGTGGCGGCTTCGAATACAGCGACGGCGATGGCTGGCGCCTGCGGCCGATGCGCAGCGTGGTGACGGTCAACAACACCGATGCCTACGAGGCGGCGTGCCTGGCCGGACTCGGCCTGATCCAGTCGCCGCGTATCGGACTCGCGGCGATGCAGACCCATGGTGACGTGCGCGAGGTACTGCCCGAATTCACAGCCGAGCCGCTGCCGGTCTGGCTGCTGTATCCGCACCGGCGGCATCTGCCGAAGCGCGTGCAGGCACTCATGGCCTGGCTGGTCGGGCTGCTGTCGCCCCATCTCGCACAGCGGCCGGATGCAGTAGCGTGAATGAGGGCTCTGGCGTCGCCTCAGCCTCGTTCGCTGGGCACGTTCTTCAACGTGTCGAGGAAGGTCTTGCGCCACCAGTGCACGTCCTGGTCGCGTATGCGTTGCAGCAGTCGCTGATGGCGCGAGCGCCGCTCGTCGAGCGGCATCTGCAGCGCCTGCTGGATGGTCTCGGCGGTGCCGTGCGTGTCGTACGGATTCACCAGCAGCGCCTCCTTCATCTGCTCGGCCGCGCCCGCGAAGCGTGACAGCACGAGCACGCCCGGATCGGCCGGATCCTGCGCCGCCACGTACTCCTTGGCGACCAGGTTCATCCCGTCGCGCAGTGGGGTGACCAGGCCCACGGCAGCAGCACGGCACAGACCCGGCACGCGCTTGCGCGCCACCATGCGGTGGATGTAGCGCACCGGCATCCAGTCGAGTTCGCCGTAGTCGCCATTGACCGCGCCGCAGAGCGATTCGAGCTCGCGCCGGATGTCGCCATAGGCATCGACCGTCTCGCGCGTGGGCGATGCGATCTGGATCAGCGTCGCGCTGCGGCGGTTTTCCGGGTAGTTGGCCAGCAGCTCCCGGAAGGCGCGCACCCGGTTCGGGATGCCCTTGGAATAGTCGAGCCGATCGATGCCGAGCAGCAGGCGGCGCTGGGAGTACTCGCGCTTCATCGTCGTGTACATGTCCTGGGCCTCCTTCGCATGGGTGAGCGCCGCGAACTCGTCGACGTCGATGCCGATCGGGAAGGCGCTGGCGCGCACCGTGTTGTTCCAGGCGCGGAACATGTCGTCGCCCAGCGCTTGACCGCGCGCCTCGTTCAGCACGTAGCGCTCGAAATGCTGCACGTCCTGCTGCGCCTGGAAGCCGATCAGGTCGTAGGCGAACAGCGAGCGCATCAGCCATTCGTGCTGCGGAATCGCGGCCATGATGATTTGCGGCGGCAGCGGGATGTGCAGGAAGAAGCCGATGCGCTGCTTGCAACCCATCGCGCGCAGCTCGGCGGCCAGCGGGATCAGGTGGTAGTCGTGCACCCAGATGATGTCGTCTTCCTTGAGCAGCGGCACCAGCTTGCGCGCGAACAACTGGTTCGCACGCCGATAGCCGGTGATGTAGCCCGCGTCGAAGTTGGCCAGGTCGAGCCGGTCGTGGAACACCGGCCAGAGCACGTTGTTGCTGTAGCCGAGGTAGTAGCTGTCGTGGTCTTCACGGCTCAGGTCGAGCGTGGCCAGCGTGACCTTGCCAGCCTGTTGCTGGTGCAGTTCGCCTTCGCCGGTCGGACCGTCTTCGACGATGGTGCCGCTCCAGCCGAACCAGAGGCCGCCGGTCTGCTGCAGCGATTCGCCCAGCGCGACCGCGAGACCGCCGGCGGCTGGCTTGCGCGGATCGGCGACGCGGTTGGAAACGACGACGAGCCGGCTCATCGGGCGGCCCCCTGCTTGGCCGTCGATTGGGCGAGCAGGTTGCGCGCTTCCACCAGCCATTCGTAGACGGCAAGCGGCGAATCGACCCGGTGCTGCGCCAGCGTCGGGCCGGTGCCGACCTTGATCGCCACGCCACCGCGCGGCTGGACCACCGCGAAGCCGGTCTCGTCGGTCGTGTCGTCGCCCGCGAACACCGGCCTGCGGCCCGCGAACGGCGGCTCCTGCATGAAGGCGTCGATCGCCACCCCCTTGTTCACGCCGGCCGGCTTCACCTCGAAGACGAACTTGCCATGCAGCAGTTCGAGTTGCGGTTGGCCCTCGATCACGCGGGCCATCACGTCGTGGCATACCGTTTCGAGGTCGGGCGCGAGCCGGTAGTGCAGCGCGATGGCCGCATGCTTGCGTTCGACCAGCAGTCCTGGGTGGATGCC
>CAIQMJ010000118.1 GCA_903872875.1 uncultured Variovorax sp. | reverse complement strand
GTTTCGAAGCGCTCGCCGTCCTTCTCGATGACGACCTTGAGCTTGCCGCGGATCAGGAAGAACACCTCTTCCACGTCGGTGTGCAGGTGCGGCGGGCCTTCATGGCCGGCGGGGATCACCATGGTCGAGAAGGTGAAGTTCTCGGCCGCGACCGTGTTCACGTCCTTCGCGACGCCGGTGCCGCCGGTGCCGACGTAGCGCATCTGCGCGCGGCGGTACTTGGGGTCGAAGTCGGCCTGGAACTTCAGCGCGTCCCAGTCGTACTTGCGGGTCGAGTAGCGCGCGACGCGGGTGTTCATCCACGCGTCGAGGCTGGCGCCCTCGGGGCGCTCCCAACTGGCCGGCGCCTGGGTGGCTGGTTGATCGGAGATGTCGCTCATTCGAATTCCTTGCGTTTGGATGGCTCGTTGCCTGGACTTCATTTGATTCATTGGTGAAACAACGATCTATCAATGAAACATCACGCTGGAGAATATCAAGCGATCCGACGAAGTCTTGCGCTGGATCAACAAGACCGAGCGTTCCTCTCGCCCATGTTTTCCGGGTGAAACGAAGAAGGCCTCCGGCGCGAATGCGGGAGGCCTTTGGGGCGATCGTCGGGCGCTGCCCTCTCCCGCAGGGAGGGGGAGAGGGAGCAACAGCCGGAGGCGGAAGCAGGCGGCGGCCGGGCCACCCGAACTCAATACGTCTTGTACGGCAGGAACTTGCCCGAGAGCACCACGTTCACGCGGTCACCTTTCGGGTCTGCAGTGCGCTGGATGTCCATGCTGAAGTCGATCGCGCTCATGATGCCGTCGCCGAATTCCTCGTGGATCAGCTCCTTGATCGTCGTGCCGTACACACTGACGATCTCGTACCAGCGATAGATCAGCGGGTCGGTCGGCACCGGCGTCGGCAGCGAGCCCTTGTACGGCACGACCTGCAGCCACTTCTGCTCCTCGTCGGTCAGGCCGAAGATCTCGCCGATGACGGCGGCCTGCGGGGCGTCGAAGGTCATCTGGCCGAGGCAGCCGGCCGTGGTCCATTCCTTCGACAGGCCGACCTTGGTGGCGACGTCGGCCCATTGGATGCCCTTGGCGACCTTGGCGGTGATGATCTTCTCGGTGACTTCGTTGCGGTTCATGGTGATGGCTCCTTTGGAAAATGAAGTGAGGGACGTGAGATGGGTCAGGCCGCGACGGCGCGGCCGATGAGGAAATCGACGATCTGGTTGCGCAGCGGGTAGTAGCCCGCCAGGTGATGCAGGCCGGCGCGGGTTCGCTCGCGCGGCAGCGGGTTGACCACGGTCGCGGCGACGCTGCCGGGCTGGTAGCCGGCCGGCGTGTCGGTGCCGTTGCGCATCAGCAGGATGCGGTCGGCCAGCAGGATGGCCTCGTCGACGTCGTGCGTGATCATGAAGACGGTCTGCTGCGTCTGCCGCACGATGCCGATGAGCTCGTCCTGGATGGTGCCGCGCGTGAGCGCATCGAGCGCCCCGAAGGGCTCGTCCAGCAGCAGCATGCGCGGCTGGATCGCGAAGGCGCGCGCGATGCCGACGCGCTGCTTCATGCCGCCCGAGAGCTGCGACGGCTTCTTGTCGATCGCGCCCTGCAGCCCGACCAGCGCGACGAAGCGTTCGACATGTTCATCGACCTGCGCGGCCTTCCACTCGGGCCAGCGCGACTGAACGGCGAAGGCGATGTTGCGGCGCACGCTGAGCCACGGCATCAGCGCATGGCTCTGGAACACGACGCCGCGCGACAGGCTCGGCCCGACGATCTCGCGGCCGTCCATGAAGGCATGACCGGCGCTGGCGGTGTCGAGCCCGGCGAGCACGTTCAGGATGGTGGTCTTGCCGCAGCCGGAGTGCCCGATGATGCAGACGAATTCGCCGCGCTCCATGGTGAAGGACACGTCGGCGAACACCGGCCGCGCCGGCACGTAGGCCTTGCCGAGTTTCTCGACGCGAAGGAAGTCACTCGGCATAGGTCACCTTGCGTTGCAGCGCCGCGAAGGCCAGGTCGAGCAACATGCCGACCACGCCGATCACCAGGATCGCGAAGATCACGTTGGTCAGCGACAGGTTGTTCCACTCGTTCCAAACGAAGTAGCCGATGCCGGTGCCGCCGACCAGCATCTCGGCCGCGACGATCACCAGCCAGGCGATGCCCATGCTGATGCGCATGCCGGTCAGGATGGTCGGCGCCGCGGCGGGCAGGATCACGCGGAAGGCCTTGCGCATCGGCTTGACTTCGAGCGTGCTCGCGACGTTGAGCCATTCGCGCTTGACCGACGCCACGCCGAAGGCCGTGTTCAGCAGCATCGGCCAGACCGAGCAGATGAAGATCACGAAGATGCCGCTGATCGACGAGTCCTTGATGGTGTAGAGCGCGAGCGGCATCCACGCGAGCGGAGAGATCGGCTTGAGCACCTGGATGAACGGGTCGAAGGCCTTTCGCAGCAGCGGCGACATGCCGATGACGAAGCCCAGCGGCACCGCCACCACGCAGGCCAGCGCGAAGCCGAGCGCCACGCGGCCGAGCGACCAGGCGAGCTGGATCGCAATGCCCTTGTCGTTCGGTCCGTTGTCGTAGAACGGGTCGCGCAGTTGCGCCCAGGCGGTCGCGCCCATGGCCGCTGGCGTCGGGAAGCCCGAGGCCTTGGCCTGGTTCTGGGCTTGGCCGTTGGCCGTCGGATCCTTGCCGAGCATCTTCTGGTATTCGATCTGCTCCGGTGTCAGCGTGACCACCGGCCCGGCCGCGCCCGCCGTGCCGCCGGCCGGTGCGGTCGCCAGCTGCCAGACCGCGAGGAACGCGGCCAGCAGCAGCAGCGACAGCAAGGCCGCGCGCAGGTTCAGGTTCTTGTGCATGCCGCCGTGGGCCTCAAGCGCTCATCTTGTGGATGGCGAAGCTTCTGGCGTAGTCGTCGGGCTTCGACGGGTCGAACACCTTGCCCATGATGGTGAACTTGGGGTACGCGCCATCGGGCGGCGTCTGGCCGATCGCCTTCATCTGCTTCTTGGCATCGGTCAGCAGGAAGACCTTTTCCGCGATCTGCCTGTAGTCGACCTCGCCCTTCACGTAGCCCCAGCGCTTCATCTGCGTGAGCATCCAGACGGCCATCGACTGCCAGGGGATCGGATCGAAGTCGGCGCGCGTCGGCACGTTGCGGATGTTGCCCAGCCCATCGGCAAAGCGGCCGGTCAGCACCTGCGTGAGCACGGTCTCGGGCTGGTTCAGGTACTGCGCGGGCGAGATCACCTTGGCGATCAGCTCGCGGTTCTCGGGCTTGCGCGCCATCGCCGATGCGGTGAGCACCGCGCGGTACAGCGCGGCGAAGGTGTTCGGGTTCTTCTGGATGAACTCCGTCGAGCTGCCGAAGGCGCAGCACGGATGGCCATCCCAGATTTCCTTGGTCAGGATGTGGATGAAGCCGACCTCCTCGAACACCGCGCGCTGGTTGAACGGATCGGGGCCGAGGTAGCCGTCGATGTTGCCGGCGCGCAGGTTGGCGACCATCTCCGCCGGCGGCACCACGCGGATCTGGATGTCGGTGTCGGGGTTCAGGCCCGCTTCCGCCACGTAGTAGCGCAGCAGGAAGTTGTGCATGCTGTACTCGAAGGGCACCGCGAACTTGAAGCCCTTCCACAGCTTCGGGTCGCGCTTGTCCTTGTGCTTGTTGGCCAGCGTGATCGCCTGGCCGTTGGTGTTCTGGATGGTGGCGACGTTCATCGGCGTCGCGTTGGAGCCCACGCCCATCGAGATGGCCAGCGGCATCGGCGACAGGAAGTGCGTGGCGTCGTATTCCTTGTTGAGCATCTTGTCGCGGATCAGCGCCCAGCCCGCCGTCTTGACCACTTCGACGTTCAACCCCTGCTGGCGATAGAAGCCCAGCGGGTGCGCCATGATCAATGGCGTGGCGCAGGTGATCGGTATGAAGCCGATCTTCAGGTCCTTCTTCTCGAGCGGGCCGGCTTCCTGCGCCATCGCCTGCAGCGCACCCATCGGCACCAGCGACGCGATGGCTGCGCGCGCCGTGTTGGCACCCACCGCGCGCAGGAACCGCCGGCGCACGCTGTCGACCGGAAACAGCGCCTTCATCAGGCTGGCCTCGAGCTTGGCGTTGATGGCGGCCATCGCGCTTTCATGCTGCGCGGGCGCATGGTCCTGGCCGCACGAACAACGCAGCCGCAGGGGCTGGTCGGCGTCGTACGGGTCGTTGGCGTGGGGCGTCGATTCCGGCTGTCGTGACATGGTGCACCTCGTTGAAAAGATGCAGTGCCCGTTGCAAGCGCCGGGCCGGTTTGGCGGCTTCGCACGACCTTTGGTGCAAATCGTGCGCAGTCCGTCGATGCCGTGTAGGGGCAGCACTACACGCCGGCCGGCATGCACAGGCGGTAGGCTCGGCCCTGTCATCGACGAAGGAAGCCGGAGGTTCCACCATGGACGCATTGAGGGCCATATCGATTTTCGTGCGCACCGCCGAGCTGGGCAGCTTCCGCAAGGCGGCCGAGGCGCAGGCGACCACGCCGCAGGCAGTGAGCAAGACGATCCGGCAGCTCGAGCAGCACCTGGGCGTGCGCCTGTTCCACCGCACCACGCGCAACAGCTCGCTGACGGAAGACGGCGAACGGCTGCTGGCATCCGCCAAGCCGAACCTCGATGGACTGGTCGAGGCGATATCGCGTGCCCGCAGCGCCGTGACGGACGACGAGGGGCTGATCCGCATCAGCGCCGCCGGCTCGGTCGGCCGCAAGGTGCTGATGCCGCTGCTGGCCGAGTTCCAGGCGCTGCATCCGTCGATCCAGGTCGACCTGCTCATGGAAGAGCGATTCACCGACCTGGTCGACGGCCGCATCGACGTCGGCTTCCGTGCGGGCATGGCGCCGGAAGCGCAGGTCGTGGTTCGGCGGCTCTTCGGCATCCAGCAGATCGCCTGCGCGTCGCCGGCCTACCTGGCGGCACACGGCGTGCCGGGCTCGCTGCAGGACCTGTTGCAGCACCGCTGCACCGGCTACCGCCAGCCGGGCACCGGCCGGCCGGTGCCATGGGAATTCGATGTCGATGGCGAAATGGTCCACAGGCACCTGCCCGCCGTGCTGTGCAGCAGCGAGCCCGAGACGGAGATGCACGCCGTGCTCGCCGGCATGGGCATCGGGCAGATCGACAGCATCAACGCCGCGGCGGCCATCCGCAGCGGCGCGCTGGTGCCGGTGCTGGCGGCCCATGCGAGCGAGCGCATGGGCCTGTACATCTACTTCGCCCAGCGCGCCGACATGCCGGGGCGGGTGCGCCGCTTCATCGACTTCGCGGTGGCGCGGCTGCTGGGCAGCGATGCATACAGGGTGCCGGCTGCGCAGTTGCGGTCACTGGAGAAGGCATTCCGGACGGGCCGGAAGACGAGTGCGGCGCGGAAGCAATCCTGAAGGTCATCAGGCGTTCATCGGCAACTTCAGGTTGTCGATGAAACACCATCTGGAGACTTCGCAGGTTGTCACCCGGCTCCTAGAGTTGCGCCCAGGCCGGCAATCACGCCGGGCGTCAACACCAAGGAGTTTTTCATGACCAACAACACCACGCTGGCAGGCCGCGTCGCCGTCGTCACGGGCGCATCCAGCGGCATCGGCCGTGCGTCGGCGCTGCTGCTGGCGTCGCGCGGCGCCCGGGTCGCCGTGCTGGCGCGCCGCAAGGAAGCGCTCGACCAGCTGGTCGCCGACATCCGCGGCGCGGGCGGCGAAGCCATCGCCATCGGGGTCGACGTGACCGACCAGGCATCGGTCGATGCGGCGGCAGCCGAGGTCGCGGCCGCCTACGGCCGCACCGACCTGCTGTTCAACAACGCCGGCGTGATGCTTCCCGGCGCCATCGAGGAACGCAGGCTCGCCGAATGGGAACAGCAGATCGACCTGAACGTGACCGGCGTGATGCGCGTCATCCACGCCTTCGTGCCACAGCTCGTGAAGGCCTCAGCCGAAGGCGCGACGGTGGACCTGATCAACACCTCGTCGATCGCTGCGCAGTACTTGTTCCCGTACTTCGCGACCTACAGCGCCACCAAGGCCTATGTGAGCCATCTGACGCGGCACATGCGCATCGAGCTCGGTCCGAAGAACATCCGCGTCGCGATGATCGAGCCGGGCATCGTGGCGACCGAGCTGCAGGGCCACGTCACCTTCCAGGGCGCGAAGGACTGGCTGGCCGGCGCGGCGCAGACCATGGAGTTCCTGCAGCCCGAGAACGTCGCCGAGGTGCTCGGCTTTCTCGTGTCGCTGCCCAAGCACGTGAACCTGCAGCAGGTCGTGGTCATGCCGACGCAGCAAGGCTGAGCGGCGCGGGGCCGGCGCAGCTCAGGTCGCGCGCGATTTGCCGTGGCGCTCGGCGTACAGGGCGAGTTCCACGTCGTTCTTGGCGCCCGTCTTCTCCAGGATGCGCGCACGGTAGGTGCTGACCGTGTTGGCCGCCAGCCCCAGCTGCATGCCGATCTCGCCCACGCTGTGGCCGGTGGTGAGCAGGCGGAACACCTGGTGCTCGCGGTGCGACAGCGCCTCGGTCGCCGAGGCCTTGCCGACCGCCGCGGCCAGCGCCTCCGCCGTGGCCGCCGACACATAGATGCCACCGGCTGCCGCCTTGCGCACCGCGGCGACCATGGCATCGGCATCGGCGCTCTTGTTCAGATAGCCGGCCGCACCCAGCTTGATGCAGCGCACCGCGTACTGCCGCTCCGGATAGGTCGAGAGCATCAGCACCGGCAGCGTGGGCCAGGCGGCGCGCAGCGCCTGCAGCACGTCGAGGCCGTCGCGCTCGGGCATCGCGATGTCGAGCAGCACGACATCGAGTGCTGCGCCCTGCCCGGTTGCATCTGCGGCCTGCGCCTGCAGTTCGGCCACGCGCGCGATGACTTCGGGGCCGGTCTGGGCCTCGGCACAGACCATGATTTCAGGTGCGCCGTTCGACGCATCGCCCAGCACCTGCTTCAGGCCTTCGCGCACGATGCGGTGGTCGTCGCCGATCAGTACGCGGATGGGTCGGGTTGGCGGAGACATGTTGGCCTCGATCCTATTTCCGCGGCAGCGGCATCCGCAGCCTGAAGGTGCTGCCCCGACCCGGCTCGCTGGCGATCTCGATCGCACCGCCGAAATGCAACGCGCGTTCGCG
>CAIQMJ010000117.1 GCA_903872875.1 uncultured Variovorax sp. | reverse complement strand
TCGCCCACCCCGTTGCAGGGGACAGCACCTGCGGCCCGGCAGAGCCGGTTCCGCGGTGCTTCGCGAACAGGCCCGGGGTGAAAAAGGAGAACACGATGGATATGGCCGTTGAAGCCGGGGTCATCAATCAACACCTGATCGACCCCGAGATCTGCATCCGCTGCAACACCTGCGAGGCGACCTGCCCGGTCAATGCGATCACGCACGACGATCGCAATTACGTTGTCCGCGCCGACGTGTGCAATGGCTGCATGGCCTGCATCTCGCCGTGCCCGACCGGCTCGATCGACAACTGGCGAACGATGCCGTTGAAGCGCGTCTATTCGATCGAGGAGCAGCTGACCTGGGACGAACTGCCAGCCGAACTCACGCCCGAGCAGCTCGAGGCCGAAGGGCTGTCGAGCACCGACGCACCGGCCATGGCCGAGGTTGCCGCAGCGGCGCCGCCAGCGCCGTCGGCGCCTGGCGAGCCGGTGTTCAATTCCGGCCAGTACGGCGCGACGATGCCGCCCTGGTCGGCCGCGCACGCCTACACCAACCTGCATCCGCCGAAGAAGCCGACCACGGCGACGGTGGTCGGCAACTTCAATTGCACCGAGGCCGGCTTCGAGAGCCAGACGCACCATATCGTGCTGGACTTCGGCGCGATGCCGTTCCCGGTGCTCGAGGGCCAGTCGATCGGCATCATTCCGCCGGGTACCGACGCAAAGGGCAAGCCGCACTTTGCACGGCAGTATTCGATCGCGAGCCCGCGCAACGGTGAACGGCCGGGCTACAACAACCTGTCGCTGACCGTGAAGCGCGTGACCGAAGACCACCAGGGCAAGCCGATGCGCGGTGTCGCGAGCAACTACGTCTGCGACCTGAAGGTGGGCGACACCGTGCAGGTGGTCGGGCCGTTCGGCGCGTCCTTCCTGATGCCGAACCATCCGAAGTCGCATGTCGTGATGATCTGCACCGGCACCGGCAGCGCGCCGATGCGCGCGATGACCGAATGGCGCCGCCGCCTGCGCAAGAGCGGCAAGTTCGAAGGCGGGCGGCTGATGCTGTTCTTCGGCGCGCGCACCCAGCAGGAACTGCCGTACTTCGGGCCGCTGCAGACGCTGCCGAAGGACTTCATCGACATCAACCTCGCGTTCTCGCGCACGCCCGGCCAGCCCAAGCGCTATGTGCAGCACGCCATGCGCGAGCGCGCGGCCGACCTGGCCGAGCTGCTCAAGGACCCTCAGGCACACTTCTACGTCTGCGGGCTCAAGAGCATGGAAGAAGGCGTGGTGCTGGCACTGCGCGACATCGCCGTGGAGGCGGGCCTGGACTGGGACGCGGTCGGCATTGCGTTGCAGAAAGAGGGCCGGCTGCACCTGGAAACCTATTGATCCCAAGGAGCGCCATGCCATTCCGTTTCGACCTTGCCTGCCATTCAACGCCCACGCGCATGTCCACCGCCGTGCGAGGCTCCGAATGAAGTTCGCCGAATTCGAGGCAGGCCAGGTCATCGAGGCCGGCCCTTACCAGCTCACCGAGCAGGAACTGCTGGCCTTCGCCACGGCCTACGACCCGCAGTGGTTCCACACCGACCCCGAAGCCGCGGCCCATGGGCCGTTCGCCGGACTCATCGCGAGTGGCTGGCACACCTGCGGCATCGCGATGCGGCTGGTGGCCGACAAGGCATTGGCCGGCTCCGAATCCTTCGCGTCTCCAGGCCTCAAGTATGTGAAGTGGCCGAACCCGGTGCGCCCCGGCGACGCGCTGCGCCTGAAGGCCACGGTGATCGCCACGCGCCGCTCCGAGAAGAAGAAATGGCTCGGAATCCTGGACTGGCGCTGGGAGCTTTTCAACCAGCACGGCGCGCCGGTGCTCGACCTGGAGGCGACCAGCCTGTTCAGGCTCGGCGAGCCCGCGTGAGTCGACTGGCGCGGTCGGCGAGACCTGCGCGGCGCGTATATCACGAGCCCTGAGGCCGCGGCCGAGGTCCTATGATCCAGCGCACAAATACATCGGAGACACACGGTGAGCATCTGGCAGAAAGAGATATCCATCGAGATCCTGGAAGCGGCGCACAGCCACTCGGCGACGACCACGCTCGGCATCGAGTTCGTGGAGGTCGGCGACGACTTCATCCGCGCCCGGGCGCCGGTCGATGCGCGCACGCGCTGGGGAATGGGGCAGGAGAGCGGCCTGCACAACGGCGTCAACGTCGTGCTGGCCGAGACCCTCGGCTCGTGCGGTGCACACTACGCCACGCCTGCCAATCTGCGCGCGGTCGGCCTCAGCATCAGCGCGAACCACCTGAAGAAGGCGACTTCGGGCTGGGTCACCGGCACCACCCGGCCGTTGCGCAACGACGACACCGGCCAGACCTGGCAGATCGACATCACCGACGACGACGGCGCGCTGGTGTGCGTGTCGAAGATCACGATGGCACTGTTGAACGCGCGATAGCGCGCGGCGTGAACGCCGCAGTGCGACGCGCACGAAAGGTCATGCCTGTTGGACGCGATCGAAATGAGCGCCTCTCTGGATGACGGTTGCGACGGACGCGGCGCACAACTGGTGGACGGTCTGCTGCAGTTCGATCGGAGTCAGCCCGCGCAACGGGATCGCCGTGCGCTCCGATGCCGTGTAGATGACTGCATTGCCGTCATCTTCCGACAGGAGCGTGACATACACGGGTGCGTCGCCCGGCGCTGCGTTCTCATCCATCAGGCGGCAGAACAACGGCAGCGTCAGGTCGGGATCGCTGAACATGCCGTCGAAGGATTCGAGATACGCGCGCACCCGATTCGGAACGCCGTGGATGCCGGCACTCTGCTGGAGCCCCTGGTTCTGGTCACGTTGGAACAGATAGTTGGCGATGCTGTTCGCATTGCTTGCGCTGCTCGCCGCGGTATCTGCGGTGCCATGGAGAAGAACCGCGATCCGGCGGCGAAGCGCTTGCGCCTGACCGGGCATGAGCTCCTGGTCGCGCAGCAGTGCGGTGAACAGGCAGTCGCCATCGCGCGCGCTCTCGCGTGCCAAAAGGCCGGCGGCTCGGAGCTCGCTTCGAACGTCGACGATGTGCGCCAAAGGCGCATTGTTGAAGCCTGCCTGAAGCGATGCCAATGAGGCCGACGCCGCAGCAGTCGAGGTTGAAGTTGAGGTTGACGCGCCGCTCGAACTTGCGATGGGAGAGGTTCCGGCATTGGCCCCCCCGGAGGCGGCTGGCGCCGTTAGGGGCCGCAATGCTTCATATACCTGCAGAAATTCATCGAAGTTTCCGGGCATGCCGGGCGGCAGCGGTACGGCGCTCGAGCTTGTCGCCGTCGGGTTCTGGCTCGTGGTCGTCTTTCGGGTGGTCGCGCCGGGAGCGGCAATGGGTGCGACAGCGGACGGTAGAGGCTTCTGCTTGATCGGCACCTGTTTGTCTTGAATATCCGAGGCCGACAAATGACGCTTATTGCTCTTTTCCAGCGGCATATCGACATGCGTGTCCGAAGACTCACCGGCCAGCCAGCTTCGAAGAAGGAGGTACAGCTCGGCAGCTTTCTTGCCATAGTAGGGTGTGACTTCATTGCAGATGGCAGTGGCATAGTGTTCTGTGAAGGCGCTCCATTCCGGTAGATCCCCTCCCTTCTGGAGTT
>CAIQMJ010000116.1 GCA_903872875.1 uncultured Variovorax sp. | reverse complement strand
GTTCCTGTCGCCGGCCCTCGCCCTGCCCCGCTTTGCGCCGGACACGGTGTTCCGCATGATGGTCGGCGAATCGTTCATCGCCGACGGGCGCGTGCGCGAGGTTCGGATGACATCAGAAGGCTGAATGGTCGCAAGGACGAGGATCGCGAAGGCCAGAACGGCGCGGAAGCGGAGAGCCACAGGAGTGCACGTTCGCCCCCCTGTGGCGCTCAAGCATCGAAACGACATTTGTTCAAATTCATAGACTCACACAGAGTCAAGAATGCCGCCCGACCAAGCAATTGCATTGGTTTCAGGGAGGTGCATGAACAAGAATTTCCATCGGGTCGTCTTCAACGCGACGCGTGGCCTTCGCATGGTCGTCCAGGAGACGGCCAGGAGCACGGGACGTGGCGCAAGCAAGGCGACCCGCGGCAGTGCGGGAGCCGCGATCAGCGTGACCGCCATTTCGGCAGCCCTGATGACTGCCCCCCTGCACGCCCAGATCGTGGCCGACCCGAGCGCCCCGGCCAACCAACGCCCGCCCGTCCTTGTCGCGCCCAACGGCGTCCCCGTCGTCGTCATCGCCACGCCCTCGGCTGCTGGCGTCTCGCGCAACCGGTTCACGCAGTTCGACGTCGATGCCAATGGCCTCATCATCAACAACAGTCGAAGCACGGCGCAGAGTCAGCTCGGCGGATTTTTACAAGGCAATCCATATCTGGCCGCGGGCGCTGCGCGCATCATCCTCAACGAGGTCAACAGCAGCAACCCGTCGTACCTCAACGGCCCGGTCGAGATCGCCGGCCAGCGTGCCGAATTCATCCTGGCCAATCCCTCCGGCATCCAGGTCAACGGAACGACCTTCATCAACGCGTCGACCGTCACCCTGACCACGGGCACACCGCAGTTCGGTGCCTCGGGCAACCTGGCGGGTTATGCCGTGCGCGGCGGCACGGTGACCATCGGCGGCACCGGCATGGATGCCAGTGCCTCTGACTACACCGCCATCCTGGCACGTGCAGCGCAGATCAATGCCGGCCTGTGGGCCAAGGACCTCAAGATCGTCACCGGTGTCAACGACATCTCGGCGGATGCGAGCCTGGTCACGCAGGTCTCGTCCACGGCAGGAACCGGTGCCACCCCGAGGTTTGCGCTCGATGTGGCCGCACTCGGTGGGATGTATTCCGGCCACATTTTTTTAGTCGGCACCGAAGCGGGACTTGGCGCACGCAATGCCGGCTCCATCATCGCCTCCGCGGACGGCGCCGCCACCGGCCTCGCGGGGGCAGGCCAACTCGTCGTCACCTCGGCTGGCCGGCTGGAGAACATCGGCACCCTGCAGGCCAGCGGCGACATGCGCCTGTCGGCATCCGCCACGGGCGATGCGACCGCCTGCGCAACGCGCGACCAGTTGGCGCAAACGACGACGGCCAACGACACCGAGCTGCGGACGGCTTGTGCATCGGGCGCCACCAACAGTGCGGCGTGTGCAGTGGAAATCCGCCGGGCCCAGGCGGCGGGGAATTCGGTGTATATCGATGGGGCGGGGAACATCACGGTCAACGGAATGGCCTTCGCCACAGCAGGACCGGTGAGCTCGCCGTTCACGACATCGACTGCGGGGCAGTTGGCGCAGAGCACGGCGGATGGGTTAATCGTCGAGACCGTGAATCAGGCGGTTGGACTGGTCGCTGCGCCGGTGCTTGCACCCATTGCGCGCTACGTTGGCGAGGGCGTGGACGCGCTTGCTCCATGGTTCGGTGCAGGGGAAGCTGTGGCGCAAGTTACTGCCACGCGCTCAGGGGTTGGCAGTGCAGTCAGCAATATTTACTCTGACGTCAAGCCGTTGGGGTCAGTGTTTCCGGAGCTTGAGGGGATCAATCCTTTCTATGTCGAAAATGCTGCGCAAGGGGTCAATACCAATTGTGTTTCGTGTGCCAATGCCACTCAACAAAGGTTAACTGGGGCAAACCCTACGGCGACTGCGAACGCCCCAAATGGATATTCAAGCTACTCTGATTTGTATGTTTCAGCGCCATTGGGATATAGCCCCCCAAACAAGCGTAGCCAATATAATTAAAGAAATGACTGCAGCGGGAAATGGTTCCGCTGGGACGGTCATAATAAATCAAGGGGTCAACTTATCGCACGTTATTAATGTAGTAAATCGCGGTGGCAATGTGTATTTTATTGATTCACAGATCGGCGGAGTCGTTACACTACGACCAAATTTGATTGTTCGGCTGGGACGCCCATTATGATTGAATTGTATGCTTGAAATTTCCTACAAAGAAGCCAAATTAATTGCACTGCAGCAAGCAATGACAATGCTTGGCGAACATCTTAAATTTGATGATTTAGATATTTTTGAGCGCAAGGCCATAGAGGGCTCCGAGTGTTGGATTTTTCTCATAAATAAAAATTATCCATTTGCAAAAGAAGCCGCGTTTTCAGCATCTGCCGCATATGCGGTGAGTAAATTCGGCAAGGTTCGGGTGGTCGCAGATTTTTCAAAGGATGCTGAAAAAATGAGTGAGCTCCTAAGCCTGCTGGATAATTATTTTAAAAAAGTACGTCCTGAGAAAACTTAACAATAAAACGGAAAACAGTTACTTGGCGTCTTCAAGACTGAAGCGCAACACACTTGATTGACATGCGCGGACACCACCAGTGTGGCATTGATGTTGTGCGTACCAGCACGACCCCACGCACCAGCAGCAACGGCATTGCAGCCAACGTAGCCGGCGCCATCAGCGACATCGTCCTCAACCGCATGGCCGGCCTGTACGTCGCCGACGGCGCACTGAGCGCCGGTGCAGGGCGCGACGTCAACCTGGTCTCCGCCCGCCTCATCGCCAGTGGCGAGATCACCCTCGTAGCCACCACCATCACCGCCGCGCAGGTGAACGTGCAAGTGGGCGTGACCCGCACCACCCGCACGCACAACGACAACGGCGACACCAGCGAACAGACCACCCAGGACACCCTGCCCCAGACCCTGCAGGCACTGAGCACCCAGCCGGGCATGCAGTGGATGGCCCAGCTGCAGAACGACCCGGCCCTCGCGGGCAAGGTGGACTGGCAGCAGGTCGACCAGACCCTCAAGACCTGGGACTACAGCAGCAGCCATCTGTCGGGTGCCGGTGCGGCGCTGGTGGTGGTGATCGTGACGGCCGTGACGATGGGCACGGGTACCGCAGAGACGATCGCCGCCACGACGGCAACGGCAGTTGGCGCCGCCGCGGGCACGGCCGTCGGCGCGGCTGCCGCCGCAGGCTTCACGACCCTGGCCGGCGAAGCGGCCGTCTCGCTGATCAACAACGGCGGCGACCTGGGCAAGACCCTCCAGGAGCTGGGCTCCAAGGAGAGCGTCAAGAGCATCCTCGCGGCCATGCTCACCGCCGG
>CAIQMJ010000115.1 GCA_903872875.1 uncultured Variovorax sp. | reverse complement strand
GCTGCGGAGGCGCTCAGCTACCGACCCAACGCGATCGCACGCAGCCTGAGCACGAGCCAGAGCGGCCTGATCGGCATCGTGACGAGCAGCCTGGACAACCCCTTCTATGCACGGCTGCTGAGCACGCTTGCCACGCTGCTTCAGGCGCAGGGCTACGGCATCCTGCTGGTGGTCGCGGACAACGCCAATTTCGATGCCTTGATCGAGAGCCTCCTGGCCTACCAGGTGAACGGCGCGATCCTCACGACCGCGCCTCTGCGGTCGACCAGCGCGTTCGAGCTGCAGCGCTACGGCAAGCCGGTCGTGCTGGTCGACCGCTACCTGAACCAGGACCTGATCAGTTCGGTGTCGGGCGACAACCATGCGGGAAGCGCCGCGGTCGCCGACCTGCTGGTGCGTTGCGGGCACCAGCGCGTGGCGTTCATGGGCGGCGACGAAGGCACGTCGAGCAGCCGCGACCGGCGTCACGGCTTCACAGACCGGCTCGCGCGGCACGGCATCGTGCTGTATGCGGAGGAGGCGGGTTTCTATAGCTACGAACTCGGTGCCGTGGCGGCTCGCAAGCTGCTCGCGCTGTCGCCGAAGCCCGATGCCATCTTCTGCGCCAACGACACGATGGCCGTTGCCGCCGTCGAGGTGGCGCGCGCGGAGTTCGGGCTGCGCATACCCGAGGACATCGCGATCGTCGGCTACGACAACGCCGGCCCGGTCGGCTGGCCTACCTATCAGTTGACGACGGTCGATCAGAACCTCGAGGAGATGGCACAGGCTGCCATCGACCTGCTGGTGCGCAAGCTGGAGTCGGGCGACGTGTCGACGGAGCACCTGTCCGTTGCGCCGACGCTGGTGCAACGGTCGACCACGCGAAAGCTGCCGAAGCCGATTCCGAAGCCGGACTGAGCCTGCGCCGCAACCGCCGGCTCCGCGCACGGCGCGGCGGTCAGGCACCAGCTGCAGGCCGCGCCTGCCAGGGCGGCACCCGCATCGCCTCCGCCAGAAAGTCCAACAGCCGCCGCACCTTCAGCGGCAGCTGCTTGCGCGTCGGATAGACGGCACAGATGCTCAGCTCGGCTGCACGGAAGCCAGGCATCAGCTCGATCAGCGTGCCGGCGCAAAGGTCGTCCTGGATGAGGAAGTCGGGCTGCAGGATGACGCCCTGGTGGGCCAGCGCTGCGGCGCGGCAGGTGTCGCCGTTGTTCGCCTGGATGCGCGCTCGCGTGCGGACGGCCACCTCGCCATCGGGCCCGGTGAAGCGCCAGAGATCCCCGGACGACCAATAGCTGTACGACACGACGTCATGCCGCGCGAGTTCGTGCGGATGCAGGGGTGTGCCGTGCGCTGCCAGGTAGCGTGGCGACGCGCACAGCACCATGCGCGTGCTCGCCAGCGTGCGGCTGACGAGGTTCGAGTCGGACAGCCGTCCGATGCGCACCACCAGGTCGTAGCCTTCCTCGACCAGGTCGACGACCCACTCGCCCGGCGGAAAGGTCTCGTCCGGCGGGTTGTGGGCGGCCATG
>CAIQMJ010000114.1 GCA_903872875.1 uncultured Variovorax sp. | reverse complement strand
TGTCGGGCGGCCAGCAGCAGCGCGTGGCGATCGCCCGTGCGCTCGCCATGGAACCAGCCGTTCTGCTGTGCGACGAGATCACCTCCGCGCTCGACCCCGAACTGGTGGGCGAAGTGCTGCGGGTGGTCGAGTCGCTGGCCGACGAAGGCATGACGCTGCTGATGGTCACGCACGAGATGAGCTTCGCACGCAAGGTCAGCGACCGCGTGATCTTCATGCACCAGGGCCGCGTGCACGAGATGGGCCCGCCGGCGGAGATGTTCGGCAACCCGCAGACGCCGGAGCTCAAGCAGTTCCTGTCATCGCTGCACGACTGAGGCCTGGCGGTCGGGCGAGCATCGCGCCGCCGATATGCTCCTGCGCGATGCAGATCGAACAAGCCCTACCCGCCGAAGCCGCAACCGTCGCGGCCGTCCTCACCGAAGCCGCGCAGTGGCTTGCCGAAGCCGGCCGGCCGCTGTGGTCTGCGACCGACATCGGCTTGGACACGGTCCGTCGCGGCACCGATGCAGGCCGCTACTTCATCGCACGGCAGGACGGTGACGTGGCCGGCGTGGTGCGGCTCGATCTGGAAGACCCCTATTTCTGGCCGGAGGTCGAAGCCGGCAGCTCGCTGTTCGTGCACAAGCTGGCCGTGCGACGCGCACATGCCGGGCAAGGCGTGGCGACCGCGCTGCTCGCCTTCGCGCGCGAGCACGCGGGCAGCCTCGGCCGGCCCTGCCTGCGGCTCGATTGCGTGGCCGACCGCGCACCGCTGCGCGCGCTGTACGAACGCTTCGGCTTCTCGCTGCACAGCGAGATCCGAAAAGGCGAACGCTCCTTCGCACGCTATGCGCTGCCCGTGAAGCCGCTTCGCGAGTAACCGGATCCCGAGACGGCGCGATGCAGTTCAAGTGGATGGAAGACTTCATCGTGCTGGCGCAGACCCGCAGCTTCACGCGTGCCGCGGAGCTGCGCCATGTCACGCATCCGGCCTTCGGGCGCCGCATCCGCGCGCTGGAAGCATGGGCGGGCATGGCGCTGGTCGAACGCGGGAGTTCGCCGGTCGCGCTCACGCCGGCCGGCGAGAGCTTTCTGGAAAACGCAAGCCAGATGGTCCGTGGCATCGAAGGCTCGCGCGAAGAAATGCGCAGCGTGGCCGGCCGCCAGGCACGCACGGTGACGGTGGCGACAGGCCGCACACTGGCGCGCACGGTGATGGCCGATTGGCTGGTCCGGCTGCAGCCGGTGCTGCGCAGCGGCGAAGTGCGCGTGCTGACCGGCGCACTGTCCGAAACAGTGCGGATGCTGGAACACAACGAGATCGACTTTTCGCTGCTCTTCCATCATCCGGCGCTGACTGTCCGGTTGGACGGCCGGCAATTCGCGCACCTCACGGTGGCGTCGGACAAGCTGGTGCCGGTGTCGCGCGCCGACCCGCAGGGACGCCCCGTCCACAGCTTCGATGCACCGGGCGAAGTGCCCTTCCTGTCATATATCCGCACGCTCGCGATGGGCCGGCTGGTGGAAGACCTGCTGGCCCACAACCCGCACGCCCCACGTCTCCGGCAGCACGTCGAGTGCGACTCTGCCGATGCCCTCTATGAATACGTGCTGCGCGGCCTCGGCGTGGCGTGGCTGCCGTGGTCGATGGTCCAGGCGGACTGCAGGGCGGGACGGCTGGCACCCACCGGCGGACGGCGGATGGAGGTGCGCTTCGAGGTCCGTCTATACCGGCCGAAACGCCGGCTGGGCGCGCTGGCCGAGGCCGTGTGGCAGGCCATGGCCGTACGCTGAACTTCAGCTCAATCGGCACCGATTCGTGCCGGCAAGGCACCACGACGCCGGACGTGGCTTCGCAGAATCCGGGCATCACCACCCAGCCGAGGCCACGATGCGTTTTCACCTTGCTCTCTCTTCCTGTCTCGCCCTTGCCGTGTGCGGCCTGGCTGCCCCGGCGTCCGCCGACACCTATCCCGGCAAGCCGATCACCCTGGTGGTCGCCTATCCGCCGGGCGGATCGACCGACCTGACCGGGCGCGCGCTCGGCACCGAGCTGTCGCAGCGCCTCGGCGTGCCGGTGATCATCGACAACGTGGGCGGCGCGGGCGGCGCCATCGGCGCGCAGAAGGTCGCCAATGCGGCACCCGACGGCTACACGCTGCTGGCCGGCGCCAGCAACGAACTGGCGATCGCCAAGCTGATCAGCACCAGCGTGCGCTACGAGCAGAAGGACTTCACCGCGATCGGCCTGATCGCTTCCCAGCCGCTGGTGCTGGTGGCGGCGCCGACGGCCAACGTGAAGAACACCGACGAATTCCTCGCGCTGATCAGGAAGAATCCCGGCAAGTACAGCTACGGCAGTTCCGGCGTCGGCACCTCGCTGCATCTGGCCGGCGAGATGATCAAGCAGCAGGGCGGCATCGAAATGACGCACGTGCCCTACCGCGGCGTCGCGCCACTCACCAGCGACCTGATGGGCGGCAACATCGACTTCGGCATGTTCGTGCTATCCAGCGCGCTGCCCTACATCCGCAGCGGGAAGCTGGTGGCGCTGGGCACCACCGAGGCCAGGCGCTCGACCATCACGCCCGACCTCCCCGCGCTCGGCGAAAGCGCCGCGCTGAAGAACATGGACATCGGCGTCTGGTTCGCGCTGGTGGGCCCGGCGAAGCTGCCCGAACCGGTGGTCGCGCGCCTGAAGAAGGCGTTGGCCGACACCCTGCAGTCGCCCGACTTCCGCAAGAAGATGGAAGCGTCCAGCTCTGTCGTCCCGACCGCGCCCGTGGACATCGACAAGTTCATCGGCACGGAGACGGCCAAATACAGGAACATCGTCCAGTTCGCCAACATCAAGGAGTGAGCGTGTCCACTGCGTTCGAACTGCCCGCGCCCGACATCTCGGCCTGGCGCACGGGCAACACCGGCACCGAAGGCGTCTGGCGCTTCGGGGCTGCGCGGCCCGGCCGCCACGTGATGATCTCGGCCCTGGTGCACGGCAACGAGGTCTGCGGCGCCTGGGCGCTCAAGGGCCTGCTGGAAGCCGGCGTGCGCCCGCAGCAGGGCATCCTGACGCTGGCCTTCTGCAATCTCGAGGCGTTCGACCGCTTCGACCCGGCCGCTCACGACGCCTCGCGCTTCGTCGACGAGGACCTCAACCGCCAGTGGTCGCTGGACCGGCTCGATGCCGGCGGCACGAGCGAGCGGCGCCGGGCCGCCGCACTGCAGCCGCATGTGGCGCAGGCCGACTGGCTGCTCGACCTGCATTCGATGCACGAGCCCTCGGCCCCACTGAGCCTGACCGGCATCCAGCCGCGCAACCTGGCACTGGCCCGGCGGCTGCGCAGCCCCGAACACGTCGTGGTCGACGCGGGCCACAAGGACGGCGTGCGGATGCGCGACTTCGGCCGCTTCGGCGCACCCGACGCCGACCCTGCCACCGACGCGCTGGCCCTGCTGATCGAATGCGGCTTCCATGGCGATCCGGCCAGCCGCACGGTCGCGCAGGACCAGTGCGCGCGGCTGCTGCGGGCGGCAGGCACGCTCGGCGACGACGCCATCGCGCAGCAACTGCCCGGCTGGCTGCAGCCCGACGCACCGCGCCAGTGGGCGCTGGACGTGACCGGGCCGGTGGTCGCGCGCAGCGAAGACTTCCGCTTCGCCAAGCCCTTCACCGGGCTCGAAGTGATCGCGCAGGCCGGCACCGTCATCGGCTGGAACGATGGCGAGCCGGTAACCACGCCCTATGACGACTGCGTGCTCGTGATGCCGTCGACGCGCCAGGCCAAGCCGGGCGTGACCGTGGTGCGCTACGCCCGACGCAGGCCGCTCTGAGGAGAACTTTTCGGCTGTGGCAAGCTCTGCCACGTATGGAACCCCGCGCCACGCCCCTCACCTCCCGCCGCCGGATGCTGCGTGCGCTGCTTGGCGCAGCGGCGCTGCAGGCACCGTTCGCGGCGCTGGCCGGCTTCAACTTCTTCACCAGCGAGTACACCGCGAGCCGCGCCGAACTGCAGGCGCAGATCGCCCGGCACTTTCCCGTGAGCCAGCGCTATGCCGAACTCTTCATGGTCGGCCTGCGCGACCCGCAACTCGGCCTCGACGCGCCCAACAACCGCGCGGCGCTGACGGCAACGCTGACCATTGCCAGCCCGCTGCTGGGCACATCGCCGGTGCAGGGGCTGCTGTCGGTCAGCAGCGCGCTGCGCTACGACCCGGCCACGCGCGCACTGCAGCTCGACCAGCCCAAGGCCGAGCGGCTCGAACTGCAGGGCCTGGAAGG
>CAIQMJ010000113.1 GCA_903872875.1 uncultured Variovorax sp. | reverse complement strand
CTGAACCGTCTCGAGGCCGACACCGGCGCGGCCTATGGCGTGGCTGGCACGCTGACACTGGTGGCCGTGCTGCTCGGAGTCGCCGCGCTGGCTGGCGCCGGCGCGATCGGCGCGCCGGCCGCAGCGCTCGCGCTGCTGGTGTCGTTGACTGCGGTCGAACCCTTTGCCGCGCTGCGTCGTGGCGCGCTCGACGCGGGCCGCACCTGGCTGGCCGCGCGCCGGCTCGCACCTCGCCTGGCAGCGGAAGACGCGGCGCCGCAGCTGCCGATCGCGGCCAATGACGCTTCCGTGCTGCGCCTCGTCGACATCGTCGCCGCCCATCCTGGCAGCCGCGCGCCGGTGCTGCATGGCGTGTCGCTGCTCGTCGAACCCGGCGAGCGCGTTGCGCTGGTCGGCCCGAGCGGCGCCGGCAAGTCGACGCTGCTGGCCGTGATCGCTGGCGAACTCGCGGCACGCGCTGGCCGGTCGAGCGTGCCGCCGCTGAGTCTGCTCACGCAGCGCACCGAACTTTTCCAGGACAGCCTGCGCGACAACCTGCGGCTGGCCGATCCGGGCGCAGACGACGCGCGGCTCTGGCACGTGCTGGAGGATGCGGGTTTCGCAGCCGATGTGCGTGCGCTGGCCGCCGGTCTCGACACGCTGCTCGGTGAAGGCGGACTCGGCCTGTCCGGCGGCCAGTCGCGCCGGCTCGCGCTGGCACGGCTGCTGCTGCGCGACACGCCGCTCTGGGTGCTGGACGAGCCGACCGAAGCGCTCGATGCAGCCATTGCCGGCGACGTGCTGACGCGGCTCGACCACCACACCGCCGGCCGTACGCTTCTGATCGCCACCCATCTGCGCCGCGAGGCCGCGCTGGCCGACCGCCTGGTCTGCCTGCAGCAGGGCCGTGTCGTCGCCGACCTGCGGCGCGGCACGCCGGCCTTCGACGCCGCACTGAACACGCTGCGGCCGGACTGAGCCGCCGCTCCAAGAAAACTCTAGGAAAGGAAGTCCCCCCATGGACCTCGACATCGTTGCACTCTCGCGATTGCAGTTCGCGCTCACCGCGCTCTACCACTTCCTCTTCGTGCCGCTGACGATCGGACTGGCCGTGATCCTCGCGATCATGGAGACGGTCTACGTCATGACGGGCCGCACCGTCTGGCGCGACATGACGAAGTTCTGGGGCGTTCTCTTCGGCATCAACTTCGCGATGGGCGTTGCCACCGGCATCGTGATGGAGTTCCAGTTCGGCATGAACTGGAGCTACTACAGCCACTACGTCGGCGACATCTTCGGTGCGCCGCTGGCCATCGAAGGGCTGATGGCCTTCTTCCTGGAAGCGACCTTCGTCGGCCTGTTCTTCTTCGGCTGGGACAAGCTCAGCAAGGTCGGCCATCTGATAACGACCTGGGCGGTGGCGATCGGCTCCAACCTGTCGGCACTGTGGATCCTGATCGCCAACGGCTGGATGCAGAACCCGGTCGGCTCGGCCTTCAATCCGCAGACCATGCGCATGGAAGTGACCGACTTCGCCGCGGTGCTGACCAACCCGGTCGCACAGGCCAAGTTCGTGCACACGGTGTCGGCCGGCTACACGGTGGCCGCGCTCTTCGTGCTCGGCGTGTCGGCCTACTACGTACTGCGCGGGCGGCACCTGCAACTGGCCAAGCGCTCGATGACAGTGGCGGCGTCCTTCGGCCTGGCCGCGGCGCTGTCGGTGGTGGTGCTCGGCGACGAGAGCGGCTACCTGTCGACCGAACACCAGAAGATGAAGCTCGCCTCGATCGAGGCGATGTGGAAGACCGAGCCCGCACCGGCCGCCTTCACTGCGTTCGGCTTCCCCGACCAGGCCACGCGCGAGACGCACTTCGCGGTGCACATCCCGGCCGTGATGGGCCTGATCGGCACGCGCTCGCTGGACACCGAGATTCCCGGCATCGAGGATCTGGTCAAGCTGGCGGAGCAGCGCATCCGCGAGGGCATCCAGGCCTACGACGCGCTGCAGACGATCCGCGCAGCGGGCAGCAGCGCGGCCGTGCCGGTCGAGGCGAAGGCGACCTTCGAGAACAACGGCCATGCGCTGGGCTACGCCTTGCTGTTGAAGCGCTACATCGACGACCCGCGCCAGGCGACGCCCGAGCTGATCGAGCGGGCCGCGCTCGACACCATTCCGGCAGTCGCGCCGCTCTATTGGTCGTTCCGGATCATGGTTGCGCTGGGCATGTTCTTCATCGTGCTGACGGCCACCTTCTTCTGGCTGTCGGTGCGCCGCAAGCTCGATGCGCATCCGTGGCTGCTGAAGGTCGCGCTGTGGTCGATCCCGCTGCCGTGGATCGCCGCGGAGGCCGGCTGGGTCGTGGCCGAGGTCGGCCGCCAACCTTGGGTGATCGAAGGCGTGCTGCCGACGGCCGTTGCGGTGTCGAGTCTCGGCGCGACCACGCTGCTGATCACGATTGCCGGCTTCGTCCTGATCTATACGGTGCTGATCGTCATCGAGGCCAGGCTGATGCTGAAGGCGATCCGCAAGGGCCCGGAAGACCACCCCGTGCCACCGCCCGCCGTCTACCGCGCAGAAGCCGCGCCCGAGTTGCGCAGCCTTCCCGGCGCACCGTTGGCTGCGGCCGAATGACCCCCGGAGAACGACCATGATCCTTCACGAACTCATTTCCTACGAAATCCTGCGCCTGATCTGGTGGCTGCTGCTCGGCGTGCTGCTGGTGGGCTTCGCCGTGACCGACGGCTTCGACCTCGGCGTGGGCATGCTGCTGCGCATCGCCGGCCGAGACGAGCTGGAGCGCCGCGTGATCATCAACAGCGTCGGCCCGGTCTGGGAAGGCAACCAGGTCTGGCTGATCCTCGGCGGCGGCGCGATCTTCGCGGCCTGGCCGCAGCTCTACGCGGTGTCGTTCTCGGGCTTCTACCTGGCGATGTTCGCGATCCTGGTGGCGCTGATCCTGCGGCCGGTGGCCTTCAAGTTCCGCGGCAAGCGCGACGATGCAACGTGGCGGTTGCGCTGGGACCTGGCGCTGTCGATCGGCGGCTTCGTGCCGGCGCTGATCTTCGGCGTGGCGATCGGCAACGTGCTGCGCGGCGTGCCGTTCCGCTTCTCGCCGGACATGCACATCTTCTACGACGGCTCGTTCTTCGGCCTGCTGAATCCGTTCGCGGTGCTGTGCGGCCTGGTATCCGTGGCAATGCTGCTGATGCATGGCGCCGCGTGGCTGCAACTGAAGACGCAGGGTGCCGTGGCCGACCGCGCACGGCGCTACGGCAGTTGGGCCGCGCTGGCGACGATCGTCCTGTATGCGTTCGCTGGCTGGGCCATGTGGCGCTGGGTCGATGGCTACCGGATCACCGGTGCGATTCCGGTGGATGGTCCGTCCAATCCGCTGCTCAAGACGGCGGCTCTTCAGTCGGGCGCATGGTTCGCGAACTATGCGGCGCATCCGTGGCTGTGGGTGGTTCCGGGGCTGGGCTTTGCGGGTGCATTGCTGGCCTTCGCCGGTCTGCAATTGCGGCGTGAAGTGCTGACGATTTTGGCCAGCGCAGCCAGCATCGCCGGCATCGTGCTGAGCGTGGGCGTATCGATGTTCCCGTTCATCCTGCCGTCGTCGATCGACCCGCGAGCGAGCCTGACGGTGTGGGACTCTTCATCGAGCCATCTCACGCTGTTCATCATGCTGGTGGTGACGGTGATCTTCATCCCGATCATCGTGGCCTACACGAGCTGGGTCTATCACGTGCTGTGGGGCAAGGTCGACGCCGAGGCCATCCGCGAGAAGCGCGGCCACGCGTACTGAGCTTCTTCCACCTTCAACAAGATAGGAATCAACCATGTGGTACTTCGCCTGGATCCTGGGCCTTCCGCTCGCCGCGACCTTCGCGGTGCTCAATGCAATGTGGTACGAACTGATGGACGATGAAGCCATCCGGCGGGACAAGCTGGAGAAGCCTGGGGGGTGATCTGGTGACTGCTTGGCGTTGTGCGTTGCGATGCTGTTGACGTTTGACGTTTGACGTTTGACGTTTGACGTTTGACGTTTGACGTTTGACGTTGGTCGTTGGTCGTTGGTCGTTGGTCGTTGGGGGGGCGCGCCCGGCATGCTGTATGGGCCAGGCGACCCGCTGCGCCGGCCCTTCGGGCTCCCCTGCGGTGCTCGCTTCAGGCGGGGTCCGCAGAACTCGCTCCGGCTGCGCCT
>CAIQMJ010000112.1 GCA_903872875.1 uncultured Variovorax sp. | reverse complement strand
TGGTAGGCCAGGATCAGCAGGAAATGGCCGACCGTTCCGAAGATGCCCATGAGGCACAGCAGCCCCCACCAGTGCCACGACGGAAGCGCCTGCCAGGCGAAGGGCAGGGCGACGGACGCAATCAGCGTGCCGACCCAGCCCGTGTAGAAGTGCATGGTGAGCGGGTTCTCGGTCTGCGCCAGCTTGCTGGTCAGCACCTGGAACCAGGCGTTGCTCAGCACCAGGCCGATCGGCAGCAGCATGGCCCAGCTGAAGCTGCCGCCGCCGGGCCGCAGGATGACCAGCGTGCCCGCGAAACCGCCGGCTACCAGCGCCCAGCGCAGCGGCGATACATATTCCTTGAGCACGGTCGCGGCAAGCAGGGTGATGACCAGCGGCGCGATCAGGACGATCGAAGTGAACTCGGCCAGCGGCATGTAGCGCAGGCTGAAGAAGGCCAGGATGCTGGTCAACAGCAGCAGCGCCCCGCGCAGCGCGTGGTACTTCGGGTGCACGGTGCGCAGCAGCGTCGTTCCGTGCATCGGCAGCAGGAAGACGGTCGTCACCACGGCCTGGAACGCGTAGCGGAACCACACGCCCATCAGCACCGGCACCGTGCTGACGGAAATCTTGGTCGACGTATCGAGTGTGGCGAAGCACGCCAGTGCCACCAGCATGAGTCCGATGCCAGCCAGCAGGCGCTCCGAGGCAAGGTCGCGCCGGCTGTCCGCTGCACCGGGCCTGGCATCGGCAGGCGCGTTCACTGGATGCGGTCTTCGAGCAGTTCCCAGACCGGTGTCAGCTTGCCCGGCAGCCAGGGCAGCTTGCCCAGGTCCATGTGGCTTTCATCGGGGCTGTGGAAGTCGCTGCCGCGCGAGGCGGCAAAGCCGAATTCGAGTGCCTTGTCCGCGTATTCGACGTACTCGGCCGGTGTGTGGCTGCCGGTCACGACCTCGATCGCGCGACCGCCATGCGCCTCGAATTCGCTGAACAGCGCGTATTCCTCATTGGCCGAAAACTTGTAGCGGCCCGGATGGGCGATGACCGCGATGCCGCCTGCTTCGGTGATCCAGCGGACTGCGTCCTTCAGCGTCGCCCAGCGGTGCGGTACGTAGCCAGGCTTGCCCTCGGTCAGGTACTTGCGGAACACCTCCGGGGTGTCCTTGCAGACGCCACTCTCGACCAGGAAGCGTGCAAAGTGGGTGCGCGAAATCAGTTCGGGGTTGCCGACGAACCTGAGCGCGCCTTCGTAGGCTCCTTCGATCCCGACCTTGGCGAGCCCGGCCGACATTTCCTGCGCCCGCACGCCACGGCCGCCGCGCGTCGCGATGAGGCCCTGGCGCATGCCTTCGTCGTCGGGGTCGAATCCCAGGCCGACGATGTGGACGGTTTCGTTGGCGAAGGTCACGGAGATTTCCGCGCCCGTCAGGTATTTCATGCCATTGGCGCGTGCCGCAGCGCGCGCGCGGTGCTGGCCGCCGATCTCGTCATGGTCCGTCAGCGCCCAGAGTTCGACGCCGTTGCCGGCTGCGCGTTCGGCCAGTGCCTCGGGCGTGAGCGTGCCGTCGGAAACCACGGAGTGGCAGTGAAGGTCGGCGTTCAGGATGGAAGACACGCTCAAATTTTAGGCCTTGCGGCCCGAGGCTGCAGTCACCTGGGCATCTGGCCGGCGCCGGGCGCGGGCGCCGGCCGCACCGGACGAGGTCCTATCTGTCCTTTTTTCGGCCGAACGCGGCCCAGCCCGCGATCGCCGTGAACCCGAGCACCAGCGACACCACGATCCAGAAGCCGTGATGGTCCTCGGCCAGCGGAATGCCGCCCACGTTCATGCCGAACAGGCCCGCGAGGATGTTGATCGGGAGCGCGAGCACCGTGACGACCGTCAGCACGAACAGGCTTCGGTTGTTGTCCTCGTTGACGGTGGCGGCGATCTCTTCCTGCAGCAGCTTGATGCGTTCCTGCAGCCCCTGCATGTCGCGCAGCACGACCGAGAACTCCTCGGTCGAGTCGCGCAATTCCTGCACGTCGCCCGGCGCCATCCAGGCCGGCGGATGCTGCAGCAGGCGGAACAGCGCGGCCGGTTCCGGCGCCAGCAGCCGCTGCAAGCGGACCAGCAGACGCCGCAGCACACCGAGCCTCGCGCGCTTGTGGTCGAGCCGGCCGGCGAGCAGTTCGTCCTCGATCGTGTCGATCCGCGTCGTCACGCCGCGCACGATGCCGACCAGCCCGTCGGCCTGGGTGCGCATCAGCTGTTCGAGCAGCGCGACGGTCGAGCGTGGCGATTCGCCGCGGCGCACGGCGGTGCGCAGGTCGTCCACGGACCGCAATGGCTGCGCACGCGCCGTGACGACGAGCCGCGGACCGACGCTGATCCACAGGGTCGCGATGTCCGATGGCTCGAAGCCGAAGTCGAAGTGCACGTCGTTCACGACCGCGATCAGATGCTCGTCGTCGCGTTCGATGCGGGTGGAATGCGAGCCGTCTTTCAGCGCATCGAAGAAGGCGTCGGGCAGGCCGGCATGGCGCATCAGCCAGCGTTCGGCCTGTGCATGGCTCAGGTTGAAGTGGAGCCACAGGAAGGCGTCGGGCGCCAGCGTGTCGCGCTCCAGCAACCAGTCGACGGCGGTGGCGGAGTCGAGGGCCGGTGCGCAACCGTCGCGGTGCGGGTCGAACAGATAACCGCAGATCAGCCCGGACTCGTCGCCGCCATAGGAGGGTTGGAGGCTTGCGGAACCGGCTGATGAAGAGGGCGTGTTCATCGCGCGTGGATAAGCGTGGATAAGCCTGAGGGAGGTCGCTGAGCGGAATCGCCGATCGTCGCTGCGAGGCATGACAAAACCGTGACGGAAGCGGCCCTGCGTCATCCTTTTGTCACGTGGCCGTCATGCATGCGCGCCAGCATCGGCCCTACCCCGACTTTGCGAACGCCCAGCCATGCTGCAGAACACGACTCCCGATCACGACGATCTCATGCGGCGCATCGCGCGCGATCTGGTCGACAGCTACGACGAAGAACTGGAGCTCGAGATCGAAGACCGGAACGTCGACGAGGACGGCGCGCCCGCCAGCATCGACAAGGCCGCGCGAGCCGCCTATTTCCGCGAGCTGTTCCGCCTGCAGGGCGAACTGGTCAAGCTGCAGGACTGGGTGCAGCACAGCAAGCAGAAGGTCGTGATCCTGTTCGAGGGCCGCGATGCGGCCGGCAAGGGCGGCGTGATCAAGCGCATCACGCAGCGCTTGAATCCGCGCGTGGCCCGCGTCGCGGCACTGCCGGCGCCCAACGACCGCGAGCGCACGCAGTGGTACTTCCAGCGCTACGTCGCGCACCTGCCCGCAGCCGGCGAGATGGTGCTGTTCGACCGCAGCTGGTACAACCGCGCCGGCGTCGAGAAGGTGATGGGCTTCTGCACCGACGACGAGTACGAGGAGTTCTTCCGGACCGTGCCCGAGTTCGAGAAGATGCTGGTGCGCTCCGGCATCACGCTCATCAAATACTGGTTCTCGATCACCGACGACGAGCAGCACATGCGCTTCCTCGGCCGCATCCACGATCCGCTCAAGCAGTGGAAGCTGAGCCCGATGGACCTCGAAAGCCGCCGCCGCTGGGAGGAGTACACCAAGGCCAAGGAGACGATGCTGGAGCGCACGCACATCCCCGAGGCGCCGTGGTGGATCGTGCAGGCGGTCGACAAGAAGAAGGCGCGTCTCAACTGCATCGCGCACCTGCTGGGCCAACTGCCCTACCACGAGGTCGCGCATCCTCCCGTGGCGCTGCCGGCGCGCGTGCGCAATCCCGACTACCTGCGCCAGCCGGTGCCGGCCGACATGATCGTCCCCGAGATCTATTGAGCGGTCGGGCACGGAGGGCGCCGCCATCGCGTGCGACAGTCGCCCGGCGGCAGGGAGAAGCTGCTAAGGTGCATCGGCACTCCCGCCCTTCCACCATGCCCCGACGCTCCGCCGCCTCCATGTTCACGCGCGCCTACGCGCGCAACATGCGTGCATTGACCAAGGCCGCATTCGGCGGCGGGCAGCGCCTGGCCAAGCGGATCACGCAGGCAGCGGTCGCGCGTGACAAGCCGCCGCCCGGCGCGGGCGACTGGCTCGCGGGCGTGGCGGTCGGTCCGGCCGGTGCGCGCCGCTATCACTTGTACCGCCCGCCCGGGCTGCAGCTCGCCGCGGGGCAGCGGCTGCCGCTGATCGTGATGCTGCATGGCTGCGGCCAGACCGGCCGCGACTTCGCAGCGAGCACGCGCATGAACCGCATCGCCGCGCGCGAGGGCTTCTTCGTGCTCTACCCGGAACAGGACCTGCTCGCCAATTCGCACGGCTGCTGGAACTGGTTCGAGACGCGCTCGGGCAAGGCGCGCGCCGAAGCCGCGACGCTGATGGCCGCCGTCGATCAGGTCTGCCTCATGTATCCGGTGGATCGCGAGCGCGTGGCGGTGGCGGGCCTGTCGGCCGGTGCCGGCATGGCCGCGCTGATGGCCACGCACTTCGCGTCGCGCTTTCGCGCCGTCGTCATGCATTCGGGGGTTGCGCCCGGTGCGGCGCAATCGACCGCAACGGCGCTGGCCGCCATGCGCGGCCGGCGCACGCCGTCCATCTCCGCGACGGCGGTCGGCAAGGCGCTGAGTGCGGCGGCGATGGGCACCACGCTGCCACCGCTGCTGGTGCTGCACGGCGATGCAGACAACGTCGTCACGCCGGGCAATGCGCACGCAACGGCGGCTGTCTGGGCCACCGCGACGGGTGCGTTGCCAGGCGACGAGCGGCGCCTGCAGCGAGGCAGGCGCCACCCGGCGCGCGTGGTGGACTACCGCACGGCCGACGGCCGGCTGGCGGTGACGCTGTGCGAAATCGCAGGCCTCGGTCATGCATGGAGCGGTGGCACGGCCAGCCAGGCCTGGAGCGATGCGGCCGGGCCGGACGCCTCGCGCATGATCTGGGCCTTCGTGACGAGGAGTTTCGGCTCATCGTGATAACTTCACGGAATGAGTTTTTCCCCGAACGACATCGCCTATTTCCTTGAGGTCGCACGGCACGCCCATGTGGGCCGTGCGGCCCGGGCGGCCGGTGTCACGCAGCCTGCCGTCTCCAAGGCGATCCGTCGGCTGGAGGACGCGGTCGGCGTCCCGCTCTTCGAGCGCGGCGCCCATGGCGCGCGCCTCACGAGCGATGGGCAGCTCTTCCTCGAATCGGCTCGCCGCTTCGATGCGCAGCATGCGGAAATGGTGCGCTCCGCGGCCGAGCTTCGCGCCCAGCATGCGGGGCTGCTGCGGGTCGGCGTGACCAATTCCGCGGGCGACAGTCCCGTCGTTCAGGTGCTGTCCGAAATGGTGCGGCGCCGACCCGGGTTGCGCCTTGCGATGGTCATCGGCCGGTCGGATTCGCTCAACGAGGCCGTCGACAAGGGCGAACTCGACGTGGCCGTCGTGCCGTCGTATCCCGGCATTTCATTCAGCTGCAGCCAGATCGAACTCAGCGAAGACACGGTGCGGGTGGCTGTGCGGAGCGAGCATCCCCTCGCGCGCCGCGCGAGCCTGGCGCTGGGGGACCTGGCCGAATTCAGTTGGGTGATGCCGAGCCGACAGAGCGCAGCCCGGCGCCTTGCGACACAGATCTTCGAGCGCGCAGGCGCCGCAGCGCCACGGGTCACGCTCGAGGCCGACTACACGTCCGAAGCCGTCATGGGCTTGCTGGCCGGTACCGATCTGCTGGGCCTGGTTCCCGCATCGGTCCTGCGTGGATGGCTGGGTCGCGTGAACGCGCTGCAGCTCCCGATGCTGGAGATGCGCAGGACGCTGGTGTTGCTCACGCGCCCGCAGGCCAACTGGTCGCCGCTGATGACGGCGTTCCGGGACCTGCTGCTGTTGCACCGTCCGCCGCCGGCATCGCGGTGATGGAGGGGATATTCCAAGGAGTTATCCAATAACGCATTGATGGGAATCGGTTTTGGCATCCATCTGGCTAGATTGACGTGATCCAACGTTCATCAAGGCCAGACATCCATGAATCCACCCAACATCGTGCTCATCGTGGCCGACAACCTCGGCTGGGGCGAGCTGGGGTGCTACGGCGGCGGCGC
>CAIQMJ010000111.1 GCA_903872875.1 uncultured Variovorax sp. | reverse complement strand
TGATGATCGTGTTTTCCTTGCCCACTTCGATGCGTGCAGCCTGGCCCAGGTCGGCCAGCGTGACCTTCTCGAGCGTCAGGCCGACTTCTTCGGCGATGACCTTGCCGCCCGTCAGGATGGCGATGTCTTCCAGCATGGCCTTGCGGCGGTCGCCGAAGCCAGGTGCCTTGACGGCCACGACCTTCAGGATGCCGCGGATCGTGTTCACGACCAGCGTCGCCAGGGCTTCGCCTTCGACTTCTTCGGCAATGATCAGCAGCGGACGGCCCGACTTCGCGACTTGTTCCAGTGCGGGGAGCAGGTCACGGATGTTGCTGATCTTCTTGTCGTAGAGCAGCACGAACGGGTTGTCCAGAATCGCCGATTGCTTTTCCGGGTTGTTGATGAAGTAGGGCGACAGGTAGCCGCGGTCGAACTGCATGCCTTCGACGACGTCGAGTTCGCTGTCCAGCGACTTGCCGTCTTCGACGGTGATCACGCCTTCCTTGCCGACCTTGTCCATCGCGTCAGCAATGAGCTTGCCGATGGTTTCGTCGCTGTTGGCCGAGATCGAGCCGACTTGTGCGATTTCCTTCGACGTGGTCGTGGGCTTGGAAGCCTTCTTCAGCTCGGCGACCAGGGCCGTGACGGCCTTGTCGATGCCGCGCTTCAGGTCCATCGGGTTGATGCCTGCGGCCACGTACTTGAAGCCTTCGCGAACGATGGCTTGTGCCAGGACCGTGGCGGTCGTGGTGCCGTCACCAGCGTTGTCGCTGGTCTTGGAGGCCACTTCCTTCACGAGCTGGGCGCCCATGTTCTGCAGCTTGTCCTTGAGTTCGATTTCCTTCGCGACCGACACACCGTCCTTGGTGTCGGTGGGGGCGCCGAACGAGCGTTCGAGCACCACGTTGCGGCCCTTGGGGCCCAGGGTCACTTTGACTGCGTTGGCCAGGATGTTGACACCCTCGACCATGCGAGCGCGGGCTTCACCGCCGAAGACGACGTCTTTTGCTGCCATGTTGATTTACTCCGAAAGGATTGAATGAGTGACGGGAGGGAGAAGGCTTACTTCTCGACGACTGCGAACAGGTCGTCTTCCTTCATGACCAGCAGCTCGTCGCCGCCGACCTTGACGGTCTGGCCGCTGTACTTGCCGAACAGGACGCGGTCGCCGACCTTGACGGTCAGTGCGGCCAGTTCGCCCTTGTCGTTGCGCTTGCCCGGGCCAACGGCCAGGACTTCGCCTTGATCGGGCTTTTCGGCGGCTGCGTCGGGGATGACGATGCCAGAGGCGGTCTTGGTTTCGCTGTCAACACGCTTGACGATCACGCGATCGGCCAAAGGACGAAGGTTCATTGCATCTCCTGGAAAGAAACGGGGTTTGGTGGTGGTGTCGTTCCCAAGACGGGGCGACAGCCGGTCGACTCGAAGCGTTGGCTGGTTGTTAGCACTCGGCTTCAGCGAGTGCTAATGATACGGGCTTTTGATGGCGTTTCAAGGGTGCCGCGGTTTGAACAGGCCTCCGAAATGCGGCAGGCCGGCCCGGAAGGGCGGATGTAGGCGCGTCCGATGGTGTCCAGATGACATCCTGCGTAGTCGCAGGTTGCTTTGGGATGAGATTGATTT
>CAIQMJ010000110.1 GCA_903872875.1 uncultured Variovorax sp. | reverse complement strand
GCCTCAAGCCGTTGCCCGCACCGCGTTTCGGCGATGGCGTCTACGGCTCGTCGTTCGTCATGGGACCGATCGAGGAGCGCGGACGGCCGGTGGCAAACATCACGTCGATCGTGATCGTGCCGCAGCCCCTGTCGTTTCGGCTGACCTTCGGAAACGGAAGCGAGGCGCGCGTGCGGGTTGCCGAGATCAGCGTGCGGCGCACCGCGCTGGAAGTCACGATGCGGCCCGCCACGAGCGATGTGCAACCTTTTGCAGTGCTGCGATCGATGTACGTCGCGCACGACAACGCGGACATGAACGAAGTGACCTGGCGCAGCAGTCCGAAGGGCGCGCTGCAGGCGGTGGCCCTGCCGGATCTCTCGACACTCCAGGCACTCGACCTGCGCTTCGGTCGCTCTGTGCCGTCACGCCACAACACGAGCGCACCGGACATCCGTTTCAGCGGCTTCTTCGCCGGACAGCCTCACTGACGCGACGCAGCGCTCACTGCACCACGGAGCTTGCAGGCAGCTGATCGCCCGGTGGGCGGAAAATCTGCGCGGCGTCGACCACGTCGAAGCGGTACTGCTTGCCGCAGAAGTCGCAGCCGACCTCGATGTCGCCACGCTCCGCGATGATCGATTCGGCCTCTTCCACGCCCAGGCTGCGGATCATGCCGGTCACGCGCTCGCGGCTGCACGTGCAGGCAAAGTGCGGCCCGGACATGCCTGCCTGAGGCTCGAAACGCAGCACGCGCTCTTCCCAGAAGAGGCGGCGCAGGATGGTTTCGACGTCGAGGGTCAGCAGTTCATCGCGCGTCAGGCTCGATGCCAGGATCGAAATCCGGTTGTAGTCCTCGTTGAGACCGATCTGGTCCTCGTTGGCGGCATCGTGCGCCGCACCGGCCTTGCCTTCGAGGTTGCCCTCGCCCTTGACCGGCAGGCGCTGGATCAGCAGGCCGGCGGCCGTCTTGTCGTCCGCCGCGAGCACCAGCGTGGTGTCGAGCTGTTCGCTCTGCAGCATGTAGTGCTGCAGCACCTCGCTGACCTTGCCGAGCTTCTCGCCGCGGTCGCCGAACAGCGGCACCACGCCCTGGTAGGGCTGCTGGCCGGGCACGCGGTTCTTGGGGTCGAGCGTGATCGCGCAGCGGCCCTTGTTGTTCACGTTGACCATGTCCGGCAGGCGAGCGTCGTCGGCGACCTCGCCGGTGATCGTCGCGGTGGCGCGCAGGCTCAGATCCGGCTTGACTTCCGCCACCGCCACCTTGACCGGGCCGTCGCCGAAGATCTGCAGGATCAGCGCACCGTTGAACTTGATGTTCGACTGCATCAGCGTGGCTGCCGCCGTCATCTCGCCGAGCAACTCGGCGACCGCCGGCGGGTAGGCGCCGGTCGCCGTGTTGGACGCGCGGCGCGCCAGTATTTCCTGCCAGGCATCCGTCAGCCGCACGATCATGCCGCGCACCGGCAGTCCGTCGAACAGGAACTTGTGCAATTCGCTCAAAACATCATCCTTTCAAGTTCCCCCCGCCCGATGGCCCGGTGGTCCGGAGCTCGGCGCACTCGCGCGAACGCCTGGGGATGTCAGATCTTCTTCAGGCCCTTCGCGAAGCGCTGGGCATTGGCCACGTAGACGTCGGCGCTGGCCTGCAGCCTGGCGACGGCCGCGTCGTCCAGCGTGCGCACGACCTTCGCCGGCGCACCGATGATCAGGGAATTGTCCGGAAACTCCTTGCCCTCGGTCACCACGCTGCCGGCGCCAACGATCGAGTTGCGGCCGATCTTCGCCTTATTCAAGATCACGGCCTGAATACCGATCAGCGAGTTGTCGCCGATGGTGCAGCCGTGCAGCATGACCTGGTGGCCGATGGTGACGTTGTCGCCGATCGTCAGCGGCGCGCCGTGGTCGGTATGCAGCACCGACAGGTCCTGCACGTTGCTGTTGCGGCCGATGGCGATCAGCTCGTTGTCGCCGCGCAGCACCGCGCCGAACCAGACGCTGGCGTTCTCGGCGAGCGCAACCTTGCCGATCACCTGCGCGCTGTCGGCAACCCATGCGCCTTCGCCCATCTGCGGCGCCTGGCCATCGAGTTCATAGAGTGCCATCGTGGGGTCTCCAAATGTCGGAAGAAATATCGGAAAACTAGAATTGTAGGGATGCATCCCCGTCTCGCCGCCCTCGACGCCCTGCGTCTGGACGACCCCGAAAGCAAAGTCGACGCCACGCGCGCGCTGGCTGTGCGCTCCCTCGCGCAGCCGATGCCGCTCGACGCGGTGCGCACGGCGGGCGACGACATCGGCGTCCCCGGCCGCCCGGCGCGCCCGGAGCATGTCTCGGCCATGGCGGTCGGCAAGCGATCTCCCTTTGTCCCGGACGGCCGCGCGGCACTGATCCATTCGATCTGCCACATCGAGTTCAACGCGATCAACCTCGCACTGGACGCGGTCTGGCGCTTCGACGGCATGCCCGAGGCCTACTACCGCCACTGGCTGCGCGTGGCGGACGAGGAGGCCCAGCATTTCGCCATGCTGCATGCGCATCTGCAGACGATGGGCTTCCGCTACGGCGACTTCACCGCGCACGACGGACTGTGGTCGATGTGCGAGAAGACGAAGCACGACGTGCTCGCCCGCATGGCGCTGGTGCCGCGCACGCTCGAGGCACGTGGACTCGACGCGACGCCATTGATCCAGGCGCGGCTGCGGCGCGTGAACACGCCGGACGCGCTGCGGGCGGTCGAGATCCTCGACGTCATTCTGCGCGACGAGGTGGGCCACGTCGCGATCGGCAACCACTGGTTCCGCTGGCTGTGCGACCGCGCGGGCCTCGACCCGATCGCGCAGTACCGCGTGCTGTACCGGCGCCACGAGGCGCCGCGGCTGAAGGCGCCGTTCAACCTCGATGCGCGCGCCCGCGCCGGCTTCACCGACGAGGAGCTGCGCGATCTGCAGCAGGCCTGAAGGCGCTGATCAGGCGCCCCCGAGCCCCGCGCATTCAGGCCGGCCGGCGCGACACCACCAGCTTTGGCGCGAAGCGCTGCAGCACCTCGCCGCGCTGATTGAGGGTCTCGCAGCGCATCTGGACCATGCCGCGGTTCGGCTTGGTCCGCGACGGAATCACCTCGACCACCTCGCCTTCCACGTGCAGCACATCGCCCGGGCGGGTCGGCTGCGGCCAGTGGATCTCGCCACCGGAGCCGATGATGCCGTCCGCCAGCGGAATGCCGCCTTCGACCAGCAGCTTCATCGTGAGCGCGGCGGTATGCCAGCCGCTCGCCGCCAGTCCCTGGAAGAAGGTGGCCTGCGCCGCCTCGGGATCGGTGTGGAAAGGCTGCGGATCGAACTGCGCCGCGAAGGCCAGAATCTGCGCCGCGTCCAGTGCGTGCTCGCCGCTCGTGAAGCGATCGCCGGGCTTCAGGTCGTCCAGGTACAGCAGGGGCTTGGCAGCGGTGGCCGGTGTCGTCATGGGTGTCTCCTCAATGGGTATCGGGGCTGGATCTCGATCTTGTCACGCCATCGCCCGCACGTCAGACGCGCTCGAGAATCGTCGCGATGCCCTGCCCGCCGCCGATGCATTGGGTCGCGAGCGCATAGCGCACGTTCTCGCGCACCAGCAGCGCCGCGGCCTTGCCCGTGATGCGCGCGCCGGTCGCGCCCAGCGGATGGCCGATCGACAGCCCGCCGCCGTCGAGGTTGACGGTCGCCGGGTCCAGGCCCAGGTCGCGGATGCAGGCCAGCGCCTGCGACGAAAAGGCCTCGTTGATCTCGACCACGCCCAGGTCCTGCACCGTGAGTCCGGCACGCGCCAGCGCCTTGCGGGTCGCCGGGATCGGGCCGATGCCCATCACCGCCGGATCGACACCGACGGTCGCGAACGAACGGATGCGTGCGAGCGCCTTCAACCCATGCTTCCCGGCAAAGGCATCGCTGGTGACCAGCACCGCGGCGGCGCCATCGGTCAGCGGCGACGAAGTGCCGGCCGTGACCACACCGTCCGGACGGAACACCGGCTTCAGCGCGGCCAACGCCTCCAGCGAAGTTGCGGGACGAATGCAGCCATCGCTGTCGACCAGATCGCCCGCAGCGGTGCGGATCGCGACGATCTCGTCACGGAAACGCCCCTGCTCGCGCGCGGTCGCGGCCTTGCGGTGCGACTCCACGGCCAGCGCCTCCTGGTCAGCGCGGCTCACGTTCCAGCGAGCGGCAACGTTCTCTGCGGTCTCGCCCATCGAGATATAGGCATCGGTATCGGCCAACAGCTCCGGGCTGGGTGAGAAATTGAAGCCGCCCTGCGGCACCATCGTCATCGATTCGACGCCGACGCAAAGGAAGGCCTCGCCCATGCCGGCCTCGATCTGCGCAGCGGCGATGTGCACGGCCTGCATCGACGAGCCGCAGAAGCGGTTGACGGTCATGCCGCCGACCTCGTGT
>CAIQMJ010000109.1 GCA_903872875.1 uncultured Variovorax sp. | reverse complement strand
GTGGAGGATGTCCGCGTGCTCGCCGCGGTTGGCGACGAGCGCTTCCTGTTCGATTTCGTGATCGCGGGCACGGGCTACACGCACGAGCTTTCGCAGCGGCCCGAACTCGCCGGCATCGCGGACGAGGTGCTGCGCTGGCGTGACCGCTTCCAGCCGCCCGCGGACGAACGCGACGACGAGCTTGGCGCGGCGCCCTATCTGGGCGCGGGGCTCGAATACCTCGAGAAGACGCCCGGCACCGCGCCCTGGCTGCGCGACATCCACACCTACAACCCCGGCGGATTCGCCAGCACCGGCCTGCCGCTGGGCGACGTGCCGAGCTTTCGCGGCTATGTGCCCGCGGTGGTCCGCCGCATCAGCGAAGACCTGCTGCTGGCCGACCTGCCGCAACACGAGGCGCGCACGCGTGCCGAGGTCGCACCGGACTTCGGTGAAGCGCTTTACGCCGAGGCGATCTGGCGCCGTGCGGCGATTGCGCCGACCGCAGTGACGGATGCCGATGCATTCGATGACGGCAGGAAGACCGCCGTGGCGTGATCCCGCCGCGGCATCTGCGGAGCGACATCGAGCATCGGCCTGGCGGGGGCAACTCGTTGGCCGCAACGACCGGGATGAGTCGACGTCATTCGAAGAAAATGAGCGGGTGCATCCGTGGCATCGGACCCGTACCGATACGACCGAGAATTGCAGCCCGCTCATCCTTGACCTCTTTTGCTCCATGCATCCCTTGCTAGACGCCATCGCGTCGATGTCCCTGCCCGCTGAAGTGCAGCGCATCTTCCATGGCCGCGGAGGACTCCATCCGGGCTGCGCGCATCTGTCGCTCGACTTCTTTCCTCCGGTCTGGGTACTGACGAGCTTCCAGCCTGTTGCGAGCGATGAGTTGGCTGCGATCGGTTCGGCGCTGCGGCATCGTTGGGAGCAATTGGCACCGGGCACGCCTCTGAACTGGGTGTTTCAGTGCCGACACGAGGGCCTGAGCAGCACGGAGTTGATGGCCGGCGCCGTGCCTGATCCGCATTGGGTCAAGGAAGACGGCGCCTGCTACCGCGTGAATGTGGGCAAGGGCCAGAACCATGGGCTGTTCCTGGACATGGCCGAAGGAAGGCGCTGGGTGCGCGCGTTCGTGGCGGAACGCGCCAGTCCCGCGTCACGGGTGAAGGTGCTGAATCTGTTTGCCTATACCTGCGCGTTCTCCGTCGTCGCGTTGCAGGCAGGGGCTCGGCACGTGACCAACCTGGACATGAGCAAGGGGGCACTGGCCATCGGACAGCAGAACCACCGCGAGAACGGGGTTCTGGCAAACGCCAGCTTCCTTCCCCACGACCTGTTCAGTTCGTGGGGGAAGATCACGCGCAGCGGTCCATACGAACTGGTCGTCGTGGATCCGCCGAGTTACCAAAAGGGCAGCTTCATCGCAACCAAGGACTACGCGCGGTTGATCAAGCGTCTCCCGGATCTTTTGGCGCCAGACGGCCGCGTCCTGTTGTGCCTCAACGCGCCGGAACTGGGCCCCGCCTTTTTGCAGGACGCCATGCGCGAACTGGCACCGGAACTCACGTTCGTGGACCGCCTGGCGAATCCACGCACGTTTGCAGATGTCTCCGACGAACGATCGCTGAAAGTCCTGGTGTACAGAGCCCCGCAGCTTTCCGCATGAACGCTGCCGCCCATGCTTAAATCGAGAACCATGAAATCGTGGCGATATCTGTCCATGACGTTGGCTGCCTTTCTTTTGGCCGGCTGCGCGAACGCGCCCGTGTCGACGCGGAACCTGCCATGGCAGGATGCTCGGGGGGATCGCGGCGTGGGCGTGCGAGATCGCGACCTGATGCAGTGCGCAGAGGCTGTCGAGCAACGCAGATCGGCATTGGCGGGGTGCATGGAACGCAAAGGCTGGTTACTGGGCCCGTGATCCGCGAACAGGGACAAGCTTCTATCGGCGGCGGATTCAACCGGTCGATGCAACACACTCGCAGCGGCGAGACTCGGGACCGCTGAAAGCGACGCGTTCGAGGGGCGGGAGACCTGGGACCGATACAAGCCGATGTTCAGTGGTGTTCCGCAGCCTTCAATGCACGAACCCACCCTTCACGAACCGGACGGGCTCCGCGTCCATGCGCGCGATCAGCGCGCCGAGCCCATCTGCAGGTTCCGGCCTTTCGGCAATGGGGGTTGCGCTGTCGGTGCGACACAGCAGATCGTCGTCGCGCCAGGCGCCCTGGCCGGGTTGGCTTCGCGCGCGCAGCCAGCCGCTCCGGTCGACGATCAACTGGGTTCCCGCAAGCCGATCGGTTGCCGCGATGAGCGAGAAGGCGGCCCAGGCTGCGGCGGAGTCGACCACGCAGTCGCCCGGTAACGGGGCTGTGGATTTGGCCCGCGACGCCGTGGGCGGTAGCAGGAAGACGGTAACCAGCCTCGGGTCTTCACGCAGCGCTGGCACGGTGCCGGCCGCATCGCTCGCATCGGCCGCCACGATCCGCAGCCGCTGACCGCGCCAGCTGCCGAGACTGCGCGGCGCCTTGCCATTGCATCGAACCGCCACGTCCGGTGGTGCGACGGGCTGGGTCCACAGGCCTGCTTCGCGCAGGCTTTCGCCGGCGCCCTGGGCCTTCATGAAATCGATCAGCGACCAGGCGTCCTCGTCGCGGAGCACGCCGCCGAAGCCGGGCATGGTGCGCGCGCCGCGCCGGTCGCGCACGCCTTCGAGCACATGCCAGAGCAGGTCGCCATCGGCGCGCCGCCACAGCAACGGGCCAGCGAGGTTGGGCGGCCAGACCGGCAGCGAAGCCGACAGGGTTCCATGCCCCCGGCTGTCCGCGCCATGGCAGCCGACGCACTGCGCCGCGTACAGTTCGCGCCCGCGCTCGATGCTGTCCGCCGCAAAGCCGGTCGGCGACTGGTGGAAGCTGGTCGGATGAGCCGGCACCCACACCACATTCGCTTCGGGCCATGGCGCTGCGGCAAGCAGCAGCACGGCTGTCGCCATCAGTCCGATGCGGCCGCGGCGCCATAACAGGCCGACCCCCAAGATGCACAGCGCCGCAGCGAGCGCGATCAGCGTCAGCCCGAGCCTGCGCGCCTGCCCGAGATCGAGCAGCAGGTTCTCGCCCGACATGCGCAGCGCCCATGGCCAGGCGGCCTGCCCGTGAACGTGGTCGACCAGGCCGAGCGCGTCGAGGATGCGCAGCAACTGAAGCTGGCTGCGCTGCAGCAGACCGATCAGCAGGTTGAGCCCATCGGTCTCGGGCAGGCCGCTCATGTCACCACGTGGCGTCGAGCCCCAGGTGCGTGAGGGCCTCGTGCCGTAGCGCGGCCAGCCGAGGGTCGCCACGGCGCCGCGGATAGGGCAGGTCGACGGCGATCTCGGCCTTCACGCGCGCCGGCCTGTCGCTCAGCACGATCACGCGGTTGGCGAGGAACAGCGCTTCTTCGACATCGTGCGTCACCAGCAGCGCCGAGAAGCCCGCGCGGCGCCACAGGGCGACCAGCTCGCTCTGCATGGCGATGCGCGTCAGCGAATCCAGCTTGCCCAGCGGCTCGTCGAGCACCAGCAGTTGCGGGTCGTTGACCAGCGCCCGCGCCAGCGCCACGCGCTGCGCCATGCCGCCCGACAGCTGATGGGGGAAGGCCTTCGCGAACTGCGCCAGGCCGACCAGTTCGAGCGCCTCGTCGAC
>CAIQMJ010000108.1 GCA_903872875.1 uncultured Variovorax sp. | reverse complement strand
GGCGGTAGCTGTCCACGTTCATCTCCAGGATCGTTGCGTGATGAACCAGGCGATCCACCGCGGCGATCGTCATGGCTTTGTCGGGGAACACTTCGTCCCATGCCGAGAAGGGTGCGTTGGCGGTGATGGCGATGCTCTTTCTCTCATAGCGTTCGGCAATGAGCTCGAAGAGCACTGAGGTCTCAGCCTGATCGCGGCGCGCGTAGCTCAGGTCATCCAGGATGATCAGATCGAATCGATCGAGCTTCGCGAGCTCTCCCGGCAACCGCAGATCCCGGCGCGCTGCCTGGAGCCGTTGCACCAGTTCGCTCGTGCGAACGAAGAGAACCTTGTAGCCGTGATCGATCAATGCGTGGCCGATGCCAGCAATGAGGTGGGTCTTGCCCACGCCCGGCGGGCCGAAGGCAAGCAAGTTGTGCCCTTGAGCAATCCATCCATCGGCTTCAGCCAGAGCCGCGACGTGCGCCTTCGAGACTGCGGGCACGGCGTCGAAGTCGAAGCTGGCCAAGCTCTTGTCCGGTGGCAGTTGGCTGTCAACGCGAGCACGCGCGAGCCGGCGCGTCTCGCGCTCATTGACCTCCTGTTCGAGCAGTGCACCCAGGAAGCGTTCTGCCGGCCAGCCTTCGCGGTTGGACTGATCGGCCAAGTCGGCCCACATCCGCTTCATCGTGGGAAGCCTCAGCTCTGCCAGCATGAGCGGAA
Source organism: uncultured Variovorax sp. (assembly GCA_903872875.1). Lineage (GTDB taxonomy): Bacteria > Pseudomonadota > Gammaproteobacteria > Burkholderiales > Burkholderiaceae_C > Variovorax. The sequence goes on along the minus strand of CAIQMJ010000108.1, from coordinate 1,796 downwards.
GGCGCGCTGCATCGGCCGCACTGCGCGTGGCCGCAATCGTGCTCATGCGGCCTCCAGTAGGACGTCGTATACCGCCGTCGTCGGCAGCTCCACTTGCACGAAGGGCATGACCATCGGTCGCGGTGCGAACTGCGCACGCAGTACTTCGATGTCGGGGAGTTCATTGCGTTCGCGCAGTGCGTCCAGCACGACGGCGAGCTCAGCGACGACGTTCGCCCGATCAGCCAGATCGAGCACGCTTACCATCAGCCGGCATGCATCGCGTTCGCTCAGTCGCTCGCTGATGCGTTGCCATGTCTGGGCGTATTCGCTGCGTGGGAACATCGCATCGCGCAGCACCCATCGCGCGAACGCTCCGGGCTTGCGGCGAAGCGAAGGCATCATGTGTCGCCAGTCGATGCGCTTTGGGTGCTTGTTCTGGACGCTGCCGCGCAGCCTCTCGCACTCAAACACCTTCACGCCACCGAGCCAGGCTTCAAGGTGCGCGCTGTACACCCGAACCTTCAGGCGATGACCAATCAGCCTGGACGGCACGCTGTAGTGAGAAGCCTTGACACTGATCAGGCCGAACTTGCTGACCCTCGCATCGACCTCTTCGAAGTCGGCAGTGCGCCGCGCTGGCAACGGCCGAAGGCTCGCACGCTCAACTTCCCAACTGCGAGCGCAACGCGCGTTGAGTCTGCGCACGGTGTCGGCGACGAACTGACCATAGCACTCGAGGTTCGCGAACTCCCGCGTGCCACGCAGCAGCAGCGACTGATCCAACGCGGTCTTCAAGCTTGCCTGACGCGCTTCGATCGAACCGTTCTCATGGCTCACGCCCGGATTGTTCCGGCTCGCCCGCAGGCCGTAGTGGGCGCACAGTTCGCGGTAGCGGGCCGTGAGCTCTTCCCGCTCGGCCAAGTTGTTGAACGCCGCTGACAGGCTGTCGGTGCGATGCTCCTCAGGCACGCCGCCGGCCATCCACAGGGCCTCCTGGAGGCCGTTCGCCAGAGCTTGGAAGCTCTCGCCGCTGAGCACGATACAGGCATGGCGCCAGCCGCTGTGCGCGAACGCGAACTGGTACAGCCGGTGCGGCAAGGCATCTCCGGCAATGGTGATCGACAGTTCATCGCACACGGTGAAGTCGGAGAGACCGAGCCGACCCGGCGGATGCTCCTGAGCGAAGAAGACCTCGCGTTCACCGCCGTACTCGGCGCGCCATTGACGGACCCGGCGCTGCAGCGTCCTCAACACTGCCCCATCGAAACGCTCGGGATACCGCAGCTGCAGTTCCTCCAGCACGGTCACCGCCATCAGGCTGGGAGCCGATTCCAGCATCGGCACGACTTCGGTCAGCCATACGTCGTCCAGAGGGTCGGCGCGCGTGCGCCAACTGCGAGCCGGCTTCTGGGAGGGCAACAGCCCTGCCGACTCAATGCGGCGCGCGCTCGCAACGCTCACGCCAGACTTGGCCGCCGCCACCTCTTGGCTGTGTTTACCGCGAAGTTCCTTGTACTTGATCACTTGAAGATCCGATATGCGTTTGCCGGGCACGGTGGCTGCCTCCTGATGAGGCAATCCACTGTAGAACCCGACCGCAAACGCACCCCGGACTGCGTGCGTCAACCGCTCACGATAGTTGTCGTCGACCGCTCAAGATAATTGTCGCTGGCCAAGCTGGGCAAGTGCCGCCGCAATCAGTGTCCGAATTGCCCGCTCGTGCACGATCACCAGCTTGTTCTTGTACAGCCATTGACGCGCCCGCACGAGTAGCTGATCGCGGTCGGCGCAGCGCGCCACTTCGTCGCGCAGTT
>CAIQMJ010000107.1 GCA_903872875.1 uncultured Variovorax sp. | reverse complement strand
GGACTACTCGTTCCTCGAAACGGCACTGGGCAAGAAGAAGGAAGCTCTCGGCTACTGAGCCTGAGCGCATGACCCTGGACTGCACCATGAACGCCTTTCTTCTGAGCCTGCGTGCCTGGCGCCCGCCCCACTGGCATCGGATCGTCGTGCCGGTCGCACTGATCCTGTTCTGGGAGTTTGCTTCACGGATCGGGTGGGTGCCCGCTGCGCTCCTGCCCGCGCCGTCACGCGTCCTGTCGACGCTAGGAAGCTGGGTGTTCGGCGTCGGCGAATCCGCTGGCGACAACACCGGGCGCTGGCTCAACGACGCCTATGCCAGCACTTATCGTGTACTGGCGGGCTTCGTGCTAGCCACGATCGCCGCGACGATTCTCGGCATCGCCATCGGCTGGTGGAAATGGGTGGAAGGCGCAATCGAGCCGACGCTGCAGGTGCTACGGCCGATCCCGCCGGTGTCCTGGATTCCACTGGCCATCATCTGGTTCGGCATCGCGGACAAGCCGGCGATCTTCCTGGTGTTCCTGGCCTCCTTCTTCCCAATCCTGCTGAACACCATTCACGGGGTAAAGGCGACCGACCGCAACCTGATCAGGGCGGCCGACATGATGGGCGCAACCAACTGGCAAATGCTGCGCTACGTCGTCGTACCTGCGGCACTGCCCTCGATCTTCGCCGGCCTGCGCATCAGCATCGGCATCGCCTGGATGCTGACGGTGACGGCCGAGATGGTCGCAGTGAAGAGCGGCATCGGCTATGTCCTCTGGGACTCGTACTATTTCCTGCGCTATGACCTGGTGATGGCCGCAATGATCAGCATCGGTGTACTCGGACTGGCCAGCGATTTCGTCGTCAAGCTCATCATGGCCCGCATCCTTCATTGGCAACAGGGCACCACGCGCCAAGGGGTATCCCAATGAAGATTCCGTTCATCCAGGTCGCCGACATCTCGAAGACCTTCCGCGACGCCAAACGGGGCCGCGAGGTCACGGCGCTTGACCATGTCAGCCTGGATCTGGACCGCAACGAATTCCTGTGCCTGCTCGGTCCGAGCGGCTGCGGCAAGTCAACGCTGCTGAACATGATCGCCGGCTTCGAGTTCCCCACGACGGGTACCGTGCACGTCGGCGGCGTGAAGGTCGAGCGCCCCGGCGAGCAGCGCGGCATGGTGTTCCAGCAGGCGAACCTGATGCCCTGGCTGCCGGTCTGGGAAAACGTCGCCTTCTCGCTCAAGCTGCGCGGCAAGGGTGCCAAGGAGCGCCGGGAGGTTGCGCGGAAGTTCATCGAGATGGTCGGCTTGCAGGGCTTCGAGAACCACTATCCGTTCGAACTGTCGGGCGGGATGAGCCAGCGCGTGGGCATCGCACGGGCGCTTCTCATGAACCCGGAGGTGATCCTGATGGACGAGCCCTTCGCGGCGCTCGACTCGCAGACGAAGCTGGAGATGCAGGAGGAACTGGTCGACATCTGGCAGCACCAGCGCGGGACCATCGTGTTCGTCACGCACAGCGTCGACGAGGCGCTGATCCTTGGCACCAAAGTGGCCGTCATGACCTACCGGCCGGGCAAGATCCGCGAACTGATACCGCTCGACCTGCCCCGCCCACGCGATGTGACCTCCCCGGAGTTCAACGAGCTCAAGCGCCACATCCTGGCCCTGATCCGCGAAGAGTCTGAACGCGCTCGCGCCGAGGTTCTTGCCGAACGCGCGGCGGCTGCGCGCTGAGGCATCGAAGCACGGCTCCGAATCGGAACCCACCGGTTTGCGAGGCCCGGTGGGTCAGCACGATGGCGAAGCCGATCATCTATCCGTTCAACGCTGCGGCGGGCGCCGCCGGGTGTGCCCGCCGCCAGGCGGGGATCCCTGTGTCACAAAGGCCTGCCATGCTGCACCATGGACGCAGTCCGCGCCTCGCGGACCGTGCCAACGATGACACCTCCTCTCCAGCATGCGCCGACCACCCGGGCAGAGCCTCTCCCGCCTCGCGTTCCCTGCGCTCTTCGCGCTGTTCCAGCCCATCGTCGACCTGCGGCAGGGCACCGTCTCCGGCCATGAGGCGCTGATCCGCGGACCGGCCGGCACGCCGCTGCACAGTCCGCTCGCACTGCTCGCGCTGGCATCGAGCGAAGGCCGGCTGTTGCATTTCGAGCTGCACTGCGTCGACGTGATCCTCGCGCGCTGGGGTGCGCTGCACGAGCCGGGCCGGCTCTTCGTGAACATGAGCGCGGACGCGTTGGTCGCCGCGATGGACGGCTGGCTCGAACGGCGGCTCGCAAGGCACCATGTGCCGGCACGCACCGTGACGGTCGAGATCACGGAGGGAGCCGCGGCCAGCGACGCCGCAGCACTGCGCGCGGCCGTGAAGGCGCTGCATGGGCTGGGCGCACGGGTGGCGCTCGACGACTTCGGCGAAGGCCATTCGAACCTGCGGCGCTGGACCGAGCTGCAGCCCGACTTCGTGAAGATCGACAAGTTCTTCACGCAGGGCATTGCGAACAGCCCGCAAAGCGTGGAGCTGGTGCGCACGATCGTCAGCTTCGGCAACGCGCTCGGTGCCACGCTGGTCGCCGAAGGCGTGGAAGACGCGAAGGACCTGCGCGTGCTGCGCGATCTGGGCGTCGGCCATGGCCAGGGCTACCTGCTCGGGCGCCCCGCGCGCCAGCTGCAGGACACCGCGCCCGCCGCCGTCGCGGCCGTCATCGGCGACAGCCGGATCGCGGTGATACCGCATGCGCTGCAGCAGGCTCAGCCGGGCGTGCTGCGCAGCATCGCCGTCATCCAGGCGCCGGCGCTGGACCCGCGTACGCCGAACGACGAGGTGTCGATGATCTTCCAGCGCCATCCCGACCTGCACGCGCTGGCGGTCGTCGACGACGGAAAGCCGATCGCACTGATCGACCGCCAGTCCTTCATGAACGACTACGCGCGGCTCTATTTCCGCGAGGTGCATGGCCGGCGCGCCTGCCTGGACTACGGCAACGCGACGCCGCGCATCGTCGAGCTGGAGAACAACGTCGAACACCTGCTGGGCATCCTGATGTCGGACGACCAGCGCTACCTGCGCGAAGGCTTCATCCTCACCGAAGGCAAGCGCTACATCGGCCTGGGCACCGGCGACCAGCTGGTGCGCGCAGTGACCGAGGCACGCATCGAGGCAGCGCGGCATGCCAATCCGCTGACCTTCCTGCCCGGCAACATCCCGATCAGCATCCACATCGAGCGGCTGCTGGCGAGCCATGCGGAATTCGCGGCCTGCTACGCCGACCTCGACAACTTCAAGGCCTTCAACGACCGCTACGGCTACTGGCGCGGCGACGAGATGATCCGGCTGCTGGCCCGGCTCGCCACGCAGCATGCCGACGCGCACCGCGACTTCGTCGGCCACATCGGCGGCGACGACTTCCTGTTGCTGTTCCAGAGTGCCGACTGGCGCGCGCGTTGCGGCCGGATGATCGAAGCCTTCAACGCCGAAGCGCAGGCCCTCTACGACGATGCCGCCCGGCAGGCGGGCGGCATCGAGGGCGAAGACCGGCACGGCGTGATGCGCTTCTCACCGTTCACCACGCTGTCGATCGGCGCAGTGCACATCGCACCCGGCGCATTCGAACACGCGGAAGACGTGGCGGCCGAAGCGGCCGTTGCCAAGCACGAGGCCAAGCATGCGGGCTCCGGCATGACCGTGCGCGAAGCACGGCCACGCCCTCCCGCACCCGCTCGCCCTCAGTAGAACCAGCGCGCCGGCACCGTCACCAGTTTCGGGAACAGCACCATCAGGAACATCAGGATGAACTGCGCGATCATGAAGGGAATCACCCCCTTGGTCACCGCATCCATGCTGACCTTGCCGACGCCCGCCACCGTGTTGAGCACCACGCCCACCGGCGGCGTGATCAACCCGATCGCGTTGTTGATCATGAACAGCACGCCGAAGTAGACCGGGTCGATGCCGGCGGCATTGACCAGCGGCATCAGCACCGGCGTGAGGATCAGGATGGTCGGCGTCATGTCGAGCGCGGTGCCGACCACCATCACCAGCGCCATGATCGCGATCATCAACAGCGTCGGGCTCGACAGCAGCGGCTGCAGCAGCGCGACGACTTGCGCCGGTATGTTGGCAACGGTGATGAGCCACGCACTGACCGCCGAGGCAGCCACCAGGAACATCACCACCGAGCTGGTGCGTGCGGCCGACACGAACACGCGGTAGAGCTGGTTCCACTTGAGCTCGCGGTAGATGGTGGTCGACACGAACAGCGCATACACGGCGGCCACCACGCCGGCCTCGGTCGGCGTGAAGACGCCCATCTTCAGCCCAACGATGATGATCAGCGGCAGCACCAGCGCCCAGCCCGCATCGCGGATCGAACCGATGATCTCGCGGGCGCTCTTGCGCGGCGGCGACGGGATGTTCTCGCGCCGGCACAGCCACCACCAGGTGAACCACAGCGCGGCGCCGAGCATGATGCCCGGGAAGATGCCGGCGAAGAACAGCTTGGAGATCGACACGTTGGCCGCGACACCGAACACCACGTAGCCGATGCTCGGCGGCACCACCGGCGCGATGATGCCGGCCGATGCGATGAGGCCCGCGGAGCGCGCCTTGTCGTGGCCCGCGGCCACCATCATCGGCAGCAACAGCGTGGACAACGCGGCCGCGTCGGCCACCGCCGAGCCCGACAGCGCCGCCAGCAGGCAGGCCGCGACGATGGTCACGTAGCCGAGGCCGCCGCGCACGTGGCCGACCAGCATCAGCGCCACGTTGACGATGCGCCGCGACAGGCCGCCGGCGTTCATGACCTCGCCCGCCAGCAGGAAGAAGGGCACGGCCAG
>CAIQMJ010000106.1 GCA_903872875.1 uncultured Variovorax sp. | reverse complement strand
GTGCTGGCATCGATCAGGTCCGCAATCGCCTCGGCCTGAGTCAGGTCAATCTTGCCGTTGAGGAACGCTCGCTGGCTGAACTCGCCGGGCTCGGCGACGCGCAACCCGTCGAGCAAAGGCCGACCGGTCACCGGATCGGCGGTCGCCGCAGCTTCGAGGCAGCGCGCCATCAGAAGCTGCAGCACGACTGCACCGCCGTGCGCCTGGAGTTCGAGCACGTCTTCGCCCGTGAAGGAATGCGGCCCGGGGAAATGGATGGCCAGGCCGTGATCGACCGGCTCGCCCGCTGCGTCGCGAAAAGGCAGGTAGGTGGCCTCGCGCGGTTTGAGCGACCGCCCGCAGAGCGCGCCGACCAACGGCGCAAGGTGGCGGCCTGACACCCGCACGATGCCGATCGCGCCGCGGCCGGGTGCGGTGGCGATGGCGACGATCGGGTCGGAACTGCGTGCAAGCATGGTGGTTATTGTTTCAGACGGCCAATGAAAAAGGGCCGCATCGGCGGCCCTCGAAGGTGGGAGAGTCGCCCCCTTGTCGGGACGTTATTTCCCAAGCACGCCCAGGCGCTTGTTGATGAACCACTGCTGTGCGATCGACAAAGTGTTGTTCGTGATCCAGTACAGCACCAGGCCCGCCGGGAAGAAGATGAACATCACGCTGAAAGCAAGCGGCATGATCCACATCAGCTTGGCCTGCATCGGGTCCGGCGGCGTCGGGTTGAGCCAGGTCTGGAACAGCGACGTGGCGGTCATGACCACCGGCAGGATGAACCATGGGTCGGGTGCCGAGAGGTCATGGATCCAGCCGATCCAGGGCGCATGCCGCATTTCGACCGATGACAGCAGTACCCAATAGAGCGCAATGAACACCGGGATCTGGATCACGATCGGGAAACAGCCGCCCATCGGGTTGACCTTTTCCTCCTTGTAGATCCGCATCATCTCCTGTTGCATTTCCTGCGGCTTGTCCTTCAGGCGCGCACGCATCTCGGTGATCTTCGGGTTGATCGCCTTCATCTTGGCCATGCTGGCGTAGGCCTTGGCGTTGAGCCAGTAGAAAGCAGCCTTCAGCAGCACCACCAGCGCGACGATCGACCAGCCCCAGTTACCCAGCAGGCCATGCAATTGGTTGAGCAGCCAGTAGAGCGGCTTCGAGATGATCGCGAAGATGCCGTAGTCCTTCACCAGGTCGAGGCCTGGTGCCAACGCCTCGAGCTTCTTTTCTTCCTCGGGGCCGGCGAACAGGCTGCTGTCGATCGTCTTGCTGGCCCCGGGCGCCAGGGTCGACAGCGGTACGACCATCGCGACCGAATAGAGGTTGTTGCCAAGGTCGGCGACGCGGAACTCGCGCTTGTAGGCTTCGCTGCCCGGCGCGTTGAGCAGCCAGGCTGACACGAAGTAATGCTGCACCATCGCAACCCAGCCGTTGTTGGCCGCAGGCGGCAATTCGACCTTGTTCTTGGTGATGTCGGTGAATGCGACCTTGTGGAACTTCTTCTCTTCGGTGTAGACCGCCGGACCGGTGAAGGTGTTGGTGCCGAACATCGTGCTGGAAGCGACCGTACCGTGGCGCACCAGCTGCAGGTAGAGCTGCGCATCGCGCGGCTGGTCGCCCACGTTCACGACCTGGTGCTTGACGCGGATCGAATAGTCACCGCGCGTGAACAGGTAGGTCTTGACGTACTTCAGACCGCCGACGGGTTGCGACTCGAAAGACACTTCCAGCGTGTTCTGGCCATCCGCCAGTTCGCGCGGACCCGCGGTCGACCTCATCGGCGTCAGGTGATTCGGAAAGCGGTCGCCCGTGTCGACGGTGTTCAGCAGGCCGGTCTGCGCCACATACAGCGTGGCCGGTGTGCCGTCTTCCATCAGCATGACGGGCTTGACCACGTTGGGCGTCGGTGCCTGGCCGATCAGCGTGTGGAACCACTCGACCAAGCCACCGTTGTTGGTCTGGTCGACGTATTCGCGCAACTGCAACTCCGACAGTGTGCCGCCCTGGCCGTCGATCACGGCCTTGAACAGATCGGTCGTGACGGCGACCTTCTCGCCCGGCGCGGCTGTCGATTGCGTTGGCACTGCAGCGGAACTGCCGGCTGCTCCGGCCGCAGCGGCGGTGGGCAACGCACCCGCGGTAACCGGCGCACTCGCGGAGGGAGCGGGCGCCGCGGCGGTCTTCGCCGACGGCAGGAAGGTGGGCTTGTTTCCGTTGTGGACCTGCCACTGGTCCCACAGAAGCACCAGCGAGAAACCAAAGATCACCAGCAGGATGGTGCGGCGAATATCGTTCATGAAGAAGACTTCTTGTCGGAAAAGAGAGAGGAAAACATCGCCTTGTGCGTCCCGCGCGGCCGCTTCGGCGGGACCGGGTCGTGGCCGCCCTCGCACCAGGGCTGGCAACGGGCGATGCGTTTCAAAGTGAGGTAGCTGCCGACGGCAGCGCCATGAAGTTCGAGCGCCTCGATCGAATACGCCGAGCAGGTCGGTGCAAAACGGCACGACTGCCCGAGCCACGGGCTCAGCAGCAGCCGGTAGGCTTTCACGAAGCCGATCAGCAGCTGCCGGATCATGTGCGCACCGAAGTCGCTCGGGCCAGCAGTTGCTGGAGCTCGCGGCGCACGGCAGTCTTGAGTTTGTCGGAGGTTGCGCTCACGAATTCCTTGCGGTCGAAACCCGAGCGCAGACGCACCACGTGCGCTGCAAGCGGAAGCGAAACTTCCGGCGCGGCGCTCATGGCGTAAATCTGTCGTTTGATGGCATTGCGCGTGACCGCACGGCGAGCCCAGCGCTTGGGCACCATGGCGCCCAGCCAGACCTCACGCGCACCGAACAAAGGTTCAGCATCAACCGCGGCCTCCAACGCGCAACGGTGCAACGCGAAGTGGGCGGTCCGTGCCACGGTGGCGCCGGCGAGTACGGCCTGGAACTGCGCGCGGGTCTTGAGCCGCTGCATGGGAACCGACCGCTGCACGCCGTCCGGAAGGGTTGGCTTGTGCGGCAACGACTCTGGACTGCGGCTGCCGTCTGTCGTCAGACAGCGAGGCGCTTGCGGCCCTTGGCGCGGCGTGCGTTGATGACTGCGCGGCCACCGCGGGTCTTCATGCGAACGAGAAAACCGTGGGTGCGGGCGCGGCGGACTTTGGATGCTTGGTAAGTGCGTTTCATGATGAGATTTCCGAGTGTCCAGAGAGGTTCTGGAAGGAGAGCCCCCGAAACACACAAAGAAGGTTTTCAGGGAAACCCGCGATTATCGCAACATTTGCGGTTCCGATCAAACTGGAGCAGGTTTGCGGGACATTCCATGCCCCTTCACCAGGCAGGCGCAGCGGTGTGGATAAGGCTTTGACAAGTTAGAATCGCCGACGCATTGCAGCCGCGACTATCCACAACACGACAACTACAAATGGCCGAGGGACACATCTCTTTTCCGCGCACCCATGGCGGGTGAAAGCATCGGCGACAGCCTCTGGCAGGCCTGTGTCGATCAGCTCGCACAGGAGCTGTCCGAACAGCAGTTCAACACCTGGATCAAGCCCCTTACAGCACAGGTTGCAGACGACCTCTCGCGGATGACGGTGTTCGTCGCCAACCGCTTCAAGCTCGACTGGATCCGCGCCCAGTATGCGAGCAAGATCGCTGCAATGGCCGAGAAGATGTATGGTCAGCCGGTCATCGTTGAGTTAGCGCTTGCTCCGCGGGATATACCCGTCAGGCAATCGCCGATGACTGTGATGGTCGACACCGACGTACCGCGCGACGTGGCGGGATCGAGCGAAGAAGCCTCGGCAGCCGGCTTCAAGAATCGGCTCAATTCCGGACTCACCTTCGACACGCTGGTGGAGGGCACGGCCAACCGCATGGCGCGCGCCGCCGCCATGCATGTCTCGGGCATGCCGGGGCACCTCTACAACCCCTTGTTCATCTACGGCGGCGTCGGCCTGGGCAAGACGCACCTGATGCACGCGGTGGGCAACCGGCTTCTGGCCGATCGGCCCGATTCCAAAGTTCTCTACATCCACGCCGAGCAATTCGTCTCGGATGTGGTCAAGGCCTATCAGCGCAAGACTTTCGACGAGTTCAAGGACCGCTACCACTCGCTCGACCTGCTGCTGATCGACGACGTCCAGTTCTTCGCCAACAAGGACCGCACGCAGGAAGAATTCTTCAACGCCTTCGAGGCGCTGCTCGCGAAGAAGTCGCACATCGTGATGACGAGCGACACCTATCCCAAGGGCCTGGCCGACATCCACGAGCGCCTCGTCTCCCGATTCGACTCGGGCTTGACGGTTGCGATCGAGCCGCCCGAGCTCGAGATGCGCGTGGCCATCCTGATCAACAAGGCACGCGCTGAATCGGCCGAGATGCCGGAAGAAGTCGCGTTCTTCGTGGCGAAGAACGTGCGCTCCAACGTGCGCGAACTCGAAGGTGCGCTGCGCAAGATCCTCGCGTATTCGCGCTTCAACCAGAAAGAGATCTCGATCGCCCTGGCGCGCGAGGCGCTGCGCGATCTGCTGTCGATCCAGAACCGGCAGATCTCTGTGGAAAACATCCAGAAGACGGTGGCCGACTACTACAAGATCAAGGTCGCCGACATGTATTCGAAAAAGCGTCCCGCGAGCATCGCGCGGCCGCGCCAGATCGCCATGTACCTCGCCAAGGAACTCACGCAGAAGAGCCTTCCCGAGATCGGTGAGCTGTTCGGCGGGCGCGACCACACGACCGTGCTGCACGCGGTACGCAAGATCTCGGGAGAGCGTCAGCAGATGAGCGAACTCAACCAGCAGCTGCACGTGCTCGAGCAGACGCTGAAGGGATAACGCGCGCGGCCCGACCCGGGCCGGCGGTGGCCGAGAATCGAAGCGATAAACGAGAGAGGTAAGACATGATCGTCCTGAAGGCAACACAAGACAAAGTCCTGGCCGCGCTGCAATCCGTTGCAGGCATCGTGGAGCGGCGCCATACGCTGCCGATCCTGGCCAACGTGCTGATCCGCAAGACCGGCGGCCAGCTCCAGCTGACCACCAGCGATCTGGAAATCCAGATCCGCACCGTGGCCGAGCTGGGCGGCGACGAAGGCAACTTCACGACGACCATCGGCGCACGCAAGCTGATCGACATCCTGCGCACCATGCCGGCGGACCAGACCGTGAGCCTTGAATCGAGCGCAAGCAAGCTGGTGCTCAAGGGCGGCAAGAGCCGCTTCACGCTGCAGTCGCTG
>CAIQMJ010000105.1 GCA_903872875.1 uncultured Variovorax sp. | reverse complement strand
CGCAGGCGCTCCAGCCCACCAGGCCGGTGCTGCCGAGCATGAAGCCGGTCAGCGCGACCAGGATGTCGGCGGAGCCGATGGTGATGAGGTCCTTCAGCGCGCCCAGCACCACGCCGACGATCACGCCCGCGAGCAGCAGGCGCAGCGTCTGCTGCACGCCGCGCGCCAGCGTCAGCGTGAACAGCACGGCCAGCACGGCACCGACGAATGCCGCGCCGGTGAGCCCGAGCCGCACGACCCACTGCGTGCTGGCCGGCGACGCGCCGAACATCAGCAGCGCAACCGCCACGCCCAGCGCCGCGCCGGACGCGCTGCCAAGCAGGTACGGGTCGGCCAGCGGATTGCGGAACAGCCCCTGCGCCACCGCGCCCGCCAGGCCGAGCAGCGCGCCGGCAAGCCAGGCGCCGAGCGTGCGCGGCAGCCGGATGTCCCAGACGATCTGCAGCGCGATCGGGTCGTGCCGCGCCGCGAGCACGCTCTCGAAGCCGGTGCTGCCGACGCCGATGCCCAGCAACAGCACAAGCACGCTCAGCACCAGCAGTGCCAGGGCGAGCCAGTTGGCGCGAACCTTCTGCGTGCTCATGCGGTGACCGGCAACGTCATCGCGGCGCCTTGTCGGCCAGGCACTGCGCCATCAGCCGTGCCGCCTCGCCCATGCGCGGGCCGGGCCGCACCAGCACGTCGGCATCGGCTGCGCCGAAGCGGCAGATGCGGCCTTCGCGCACCGCACGGATGCCGGCCCAGCCGGGCCGCTGCTCGAGACCGGCGGCGCTGCGCTCGCCGACCATGATCAGGTCGGGATTGGCGCGCACCACGTACTCGGGGTTGAGCTTCGGAAAAGGCCCGAGCGCCGCCGGCACGATGTTCTTCACGCCGAGCCGCGTGAGCGTCTCGCCCATGAACGAGCCTTCGCCCGCGGCATAGGGTCCGTTGTTGACCTCGAAGTACACGCGCGTGTTGCGCAACCCCGGCGGCAGCGACTGCGCCGCGGCCGACACGCTGGCGTCGATCGCGCGCCAGACGCGCTGCGCGTCGTCGGTGCCCAGCACCTGGCCGAGCTTGTCGAGCACGCGCTTCACGTCGACCTGGTTCTTCGGTTCGAGCACCAGCACCTTCATGCCGAGCGCTTCCAGCCGCTGCGTCACGCGCGAGGACCTGGCCAGCAGCACCACGTCGGGCTTCAGCGCGACGATGGCTTCCACGTTCGGATCGAGCCCGCCGCCGACCTGCGGCAGCGCGCGCACCGATGCGGGCCAATTCGAATAGCGGTCGACGCCGACCAGCCGCGCGCAGGCGTCGAGCGCGCAGACCGATTCGGTCAGCGACGGCAGCAGCGTGACGATGCGCTGCGGCGGCTGCGCAAGGTGCACGGCCACGCCACGCTCGTCGGTGATGTCGGTCGCCTGCGCAGCCGCGGCACCGGCCGCCCACAGCGCGATCGCGGCGAGCGTCATCGCCAGGGCGGTGCCCATCCGTGCGCGCCAGGGGCCGCGCGCCGTCATGTCGTTCATCCGGGTTCCTTCAGCGTGAGCGGCAGTCCCGCAGCCATCAGCGTGACGCGGTCGCATGCGGCGGCCACGTCCTGGTTGAGCCGGCCGAGCGCGTCGACGAAGGCACGGACCTCGCGGCCCATCGGGATCACGCCGAGCCCGATCTCGTTGCCCACCAGGATCAACGGGCCACGCGCGTTTCGCAGCGACTGCAGCAGCGCGTCGGTGGCTTCGCGCGGATCGACCGGTGCTCCGGCCATCGGCATCAGCAGGTGGGTTAGCCACAGCGTCAGGCAGTCGACCACGACCAGCGTGTCGGGTGCGCTCAGTGCGGCCAGCGTCTCGGCCAGGGCGCGCGGCTCCTCGATGGTGGCGAGGCCGGGCACGCGCTCGCCGCGATCGGCCTGGTGGCGTGCGATGCGCGCGCGCATCTCGTCGTCGTGCGCTTCGGCGGTCGCGACCAGCACCGCTCGATGCGTCGCCGACAGCGCCAGCCAGGCGGCCGCGCCCAGCTCGGCGCGACGCGACTTGCCGCTCTTCTGGCCGCCGAGGATCAGTTCGCGCTCAGGCATCGGTGAAGACCAGTGGCGCAGACCGGAACAGCGCCGCGGCCGCTTCCGGGCTGGACGGCAGCCAGGCGTGGAAGTAGCTCGCACGCACGCTGCCATGGATGTAGACGGCTTCGCCCGAACCGACGGGTTGGGCAGCGCCCGGCCGGGCCGTGCGTGTGGCCGGCGCCATGGGCGTCTCGCACGACGAGTAGTGAAAGGTGTGTCCGCGCAAGGCGTGCCCGTTGAGTTGCAGTTGTTGCGGCCCGAGGCCGGAAAGGCGTTTCTGCATCGTCACGCGGCCTGGTAGCAGGCCCCACATCGAATGCGCGACGCCATCGGACGCCACCAGCGTGTCGAAGAGCGACATCATGCCGCCGCATTCGGCCCAGACCGGCCTGCCGGCGGCGACGTGGGCAGTCAGTGCGCCACGCAATGCGGACTGCCGCGAGAGCGCCTCGGCATGCAGCTCCGGATAGCCGCCGGGCAGCCAGACCGCGTCGCAGGCCGGCAAGGCATCGCCCGCGAGCGGAGAGAAGAATGCCAGCGACGCGCCCATGGCGGTCAGCAGGTCGAGATTGGCGGGATAGATGAAGGAAAAGGCCGCATCGCGCGCGATCGCGATCGTGTGGCCGGCCAGCAGTGGTGCGAGCGCCGGTATGTCGGCAACCGCCTCCGTCGATGCCGCAACCGATGGCGGCCACTGCGGCAGCCGATCGAGCGGCAACCGGCCCAGCGGCGTCGCGGCCAGCGCGTCGGCTGCCGCGTCGAGACGCGCCACGGAGTCGTCGATCTCGCCCGCGCCGACCAGGCCGAGGTGCCGCTCGGGCAGTGCGAAGTCAGCGCTGCGCGGCAGGGCACCAAGCCACTGCGCGGGCTCGCGCAACGCAGCCTGCAGCATGCCGGCATGGCGCTCGCCGGCCACGCGGTTGGCCAGCACGCCGGCCCAGGGCAGGCCCGGTCGGAAGTGCTGCAGGCCGAAGGCCAGCGCACCGAAGGTGCCGGCCATGGCCTGCGCGTCGATCACGGCGATCACCGGCAGGCCGAAGCGCTCGGCCAGGTCGGCGGCACTGGGCGTGCCGTCGAACAGGCCCATCACGCCTTCGACGATCAGCAGATCGGCCGAGGCCGCCGCGGCCTGCAGGCGCGCACGGCAGTCGGCCTCGCCGGTCATCCAGAGATCGAGCGAATGCACCGGCGCGCCAGTGGCCAGCGCGAGCCAGTGCGGATCGAGAAAGTCGGGCCCGCACTTGAAGGCGCGCACGGTGCGCCCCTGCCGCGCGTGCAGCCGCGCGAGCGCGGCCGACACCGTGGTCTTGCCCTGGCCCGAGGCCGGGGCGGCCACGAGCACGGCGGCGCATGCCGCGCCCGTGACGGAGGCCTTGCGACGGCTTATTGCGGCGTCCACTTGAGGCCGACGTAGCCGGTGCGCCCGCCGGTGGCGTAGCCGCGCGCCAGCATGTAGTCCTTGTCGCCCGCGTTGTCGAGACGCGCCAGCAGGCTCAGGTCGCGCGTGATCTGCGTGCTGGCCACCAGGTTGAGCAGCGTGTAGCCGCCGAGCACCCGCGTGTTGGCCGCGTCGTCGTAGCGCTTGGCGGATGTCTGCAGCTCGGCGCCCAGCGTCCAGCCGGCGACCTGCCAGTCCGCACCGAAGGTCGCATGGCGGCGCGAGCGGCGCGCCAGCTGATTGCCCGTCACCAGGTCGCGCGGATCCTGGAAGTCGGCCGATGCGCGCAGCGATACGGCGCCGATGCGCTGGTCGGCCGACAGCGTCACGCCTTCGTACTCCGCGCGAGCAGTGTTGGCGTAGCAGCCGAAGCTCGACACGCAGCCCCGCGCGGTGCTGTCGTAGGTGATCAGGTTGGTCACGCGATTGCGATAGACCACCACGCCGGCCGAGCTCGAACCCTGCGTGTACTTCAGCCCCGCTTCCACGTTGCGGCTCTCTTCGGGCTTCAGGCTGGCCACGCCGTATTCGCTGAAGCGCTGGTACAGCGTCGGGGCGCGGAAGGCGGTGCCGGCCGACACCGTGGCACGCCACTGCGGCGTGATCGCGAAGCCATAGGCCGCGCTCCCGGTATTCTTGCCGCCGAACTCGCTGTCGTCGTCATGCCGCGCATGCAACTGGACCGAATGCGGCCCTTGCACGAAGCTGTAGCCGATCGCGGCGGCATTCTGCGAGCGGTCGCGCGCCAGCAGCGCGGACGACGAGGTCGCCGCGTTCTCGAGGTCGTCCTCGCGGCGCTCGAGCGTGGCCGTCACCAGGTGCGGACCGAAGCGGAACTCGTTCTGGAACAGGTAGCCGCGCAGTTGCGTTTCGGTCCGGTAGAACGACGGCAGTGTCTGGTAGGTCGTCTTGCTGTCGGTCACCTGCACGCGGGTGCTGTAGATCTCGTTCCACTTCGCGATCCATGCCGCGCCGACCGTGCGCAGCGTGCTGCTGTTGAGGTCGTCGGGGTACACGGCCGGCGCGCTGCCGAACTTGGCCGCGTCGTACTGCGAGCGCAGGTCGTTGTAGAGCACCGTGGCTTCCACGCGCTGCGAATCGCTGATCCGGAAACCCAGACGCGCATTGCCCGAGGTCGTGCGATAGCCGTCCTTGTCGGGGCTGGTGTAGCCGTCGCGCGATGGCGTGCGCTTGTCCAGCGGCTGGATGTCGAAGCCGTCGCTCTCCTCGTGCGCCACGCCGAGCGAGTAGTCGAAGGCGCCGCCGACGCCGGCCGAGCCGCTCACGCCGGCTTCGGTGCGCCGCAGGTTGTGGCTGCCGATGCCCACGCCCACGTAAGGCGTCGCCGGGCCCTCGCCCTTCTTCGTGAACAGCTGGATCACGCCGCCGATGGCGTCCGAGCCGTACACCGCCGCGGCCGGGCCGCGCAGCACTTCGATGCGGTCGATCTGCGCCAGCGGGATGGCTTCCCAGGCGGCACCACCGGTCGATTGCGAATCGATGCGCACGCCGTCGATGTAGACCGCCGTGAAGCGCGACTCGGCGCCGCGGATGAACACGCTGCTGGAATTGCCGATGCCGCCGTTGCGCACGATCTCGACGCCGGGCTGACGCGCGAGAAGGTCGGCCACGCCGGTCGCACCACTGCGCTCGATGGTCTGGCGGTCGACGATGGAAACGTCGGCCACCAGGTCCGACAGCGGCTGCGCCACGCGCGTGGCGGTCACCACGGTTTCGGCGAGTGCCGATTCGGCGGCGCGCTGTGCGAAGGCCGGAAAGACGGCGGCCAGCGCAAAGGGAAGCGCGGCCAGGCGCGCGCGAGCAGACAGGCGTGCGCCTGCGGGAGAAATGCAAAGTTTCATGGGGACGGACTCGAAACAAGAACCCTGCCCGGCTTCCCCGCCGGACGTATGGGCATCACGACCGCATCGCATGACGGGCATGCGTGCGGCCTCCTCGTTGGCCGGTATCCGGGCTGGCAGAGCGACCTTCACCGCCTTCCCAGACGCCTGTTTCAGGGCATCCAGTGGCTGAGTGGTGAAAGCGGCATCGCGAAATGCCGTCTGCTTGACCGTTGCGGGGGCAGCGCAGGCTGGCGTCGGCCCGGTGGGCGTCGGCTCCTGCTTCCCGTTGAACTGCAGCGCGTGAACCGCGCGGCGAGCACCAACGCGGCGGATTCTAAATTGAAACAGGGAGCTACCCACCCTGTGGAATCTACAATCCCGCGCATGTCTGCCCCGAGCCCCATCGACCAGATCGCCGAGCGCGTGGAGCGGCTGCTCCTGCGGCACGAAGAAGTGCAGCGCACCAATGCTTTGCTGCAGCAGCAGGTCGACGCACTGACGCGCGAACGCGACGCGCTGCGCGCCCGCCTCGGCGCGGCGCGCAGCCGGGTGGATGCGCTGCTCGAACGCCTGCCGGCCGAACCCACCCAGGACGCTGCCGCACCATGAAACAGATCGAGGTCCAGATCATGGGCCAGAGCTATCTGCTCGGCTGCCCCGAAGGGGGCGAAGCACAGTTGCGAGAAGCCGTGGAGCGCGTCGACACGGCCATGTGCCGAATCCGGGACGCAGGCAAGGTCCGTGCCCGCGATCGCATCGCGGTACTCGCGTCGCTCAACCTGGCCTTCGACCTCGGCATCCAGCTGGCGACCACGGCGGAGGCCGCCGCCGCAGCTGCGGTGGCACCGCCCGAAACGCCGCAGGCCGTCGCACAGTTGGCCGACACCACTGCCGATGAAGCTCGTGCGGCCGACCTCATCCGCCGCCTCGACCAAGCCCTTGCGGGCGATGGTCATTTGCTCTGACGATCCGTGCCGCCAGAGCGTTGGGCGCTTAGAATCGTGCTCGTCTGCAGTGCGCGTCGGGCTTAATATTTCCTTGTTCCAATGCTCTCCGGAGCCGGGCTTGGTACATTGCTTGGTGGGCGTGATCATCTCGCGTCAGATGAACCCGAAGCCTTGCTGCCCTCGCCCACCTGAACCCTGGTTCAGGATGCGGGTCCGGCGCACCACACTGCAGACACCTATTCCGGCATCGCCGATCGGCGGCCCCCAGCACCAGCGGCTCGGGGCCGTTTTCCGTTGGCGCTGCCATTCCTGTCCCATCGCCTCATTTGCGTTCGCGGCCGGCTTTCAACTCGTCGAGCGGACCGGTCCAGAACTCGAAGAAGCCCGTCTTCGCGGAAGTCTGCAGCCAGCTCTGCCACAACGTGCGGCCCAGTCGCGAATCGCTCGGCACCAATCCGTCCTGGACGACCGCAATGCCCAGCGAGCCACCGGTCTTGCCCTGGCGCTCGGCGCGTATCTGCTTGATGCGCGCCTGCAGAGCGGCGACATCCTTCTGCGCCTCCGGCCCGAAGTCATAGATCATCCAATGCCGGCCGGCGCCCGCATCCGGCAAGCCCGACGGCAGCGCGCCGCCTGCCTTCAGGCGCATCGGCACCGAGCGCTGCACCGGCTCGAAAGCACCGGCTTCTTCCGGATGGATGTCGAAGTCCAGTGTCGGGACGCGGCCTCGCGCGGGCACCAAACGCTCGTCGGCCTGTACGGCGAGCATGATCTCGGCGGGGTTTGCAACCAGCAATTCCGTTCGCAACGCGAGCAGCCGCGGCACGGAAGTCAAGGGAACGCCGGAACAAGCCGACAAGAAGATGCAGGCCCATACTCCCGAGCTCACACAGACAAGAAATCGACGCATGCAACACTCCTTGGATGGCGTCTAGAATATCTGCATAGCAACGATAAATTATCGTTTTACAGATATTTTCAGATTCAAGATCAAGGAGCCCTCATGTCGATCGAATCCCGCTTCCGCACTGCGCCTTCACTCGCCGGCGCGTCCGCCAACGGGCGTTTCAGGAAGCTTTGCGCTGCGCTTGCAACGATCTGCCTCGCGCTGGCGTGGATCACACCGATGCTCGTGCCGATCCAATGGGGGTTCGATGCGGACAGCCTCATCATCCTCGCGCATCTTGGCCCAGGCGATGTTCAGACTCCCCTGCGCGGCAGCCTGCGCACGGTCGGCGCGCTGATCAGCGCCGTGCCAGTTCTGCTCGGCGCTTGGAGCTTGTGGCAGGCACGCGATGGGCTGCTCTGCTTTGCACGCGGCGAGGCATTCACGGCGCATGCGGCGCAATGCCTGCGTCGCCTGGCGATGCTGGTCGGCGCTACCGCCCTGGCCGCCTTCGCGGCCGAGCCGGCTCTGTCGGCAGTACTGACTTGGGACAACGCCATCGGCGCACGTGCGATCGTCGTCGGAGGCGGTCTCGCACACGCCATCGTCCTGCTGTGCGCGACGGTGCTGTGGCTGATGGGCGGCGTGCTCGGGCAAGGCCAGTTGCTGGCTGAAGAAAATGCCGCTTTTCTCTAGCCGAGGCCCGCGATGACGATCGTCGTCCAACTGGACGTGATGCTCGCGCGCCGCAAGGTCCGCTCGAAGGACCTGGCAGAGCACGTCGGCATGACCGAAGCCAACATGTCGCTGCTCAAGCAAGGCAAGGTCAAGGG
>CAIQMJ010000104.1 GCA_903872875.1 uncultured Variovorax sp. | reverse complement strand
GATCGCGATGGTCTTCCAGGAGACGAGTCTGGTGCCGTCGTTGACGGTCGCGCAGAACCTCTACCTGGGCGACGAACCGTTCTTCAACAGATTGCGCGGCCTGTACATCGCGGCCCAGCAGTTCCTGCAGCGGCTGAATTTCAATGTCGATCCGACCCGCCTCGTCTCGACACTCGGCGCGGCGCAACGGCAGATGGTGGAGATCGCGCGCGCCGTTCAGCACGATGCGCGGCTCATCATCTTCGACGAGCCGACCGCGACACTGACGCCGGAAGAGAAGCACCACTTCTTCGGATTGGTCCGCCGGCTGAAGGCGGATGGCGTGTCGATCGTCTTCATCTCACACGCGCTCGAAGAGGCACTCATGATTGCGGACCGCATCACGATTCTGCGCGACGGGGAGCACGTCGTCACGCAGGATGCCCGCCGGATGGACCGGGACTCGGTCATCCAGGCGATGGTGGGCCGGGTGCTGTCCGACGAGCTCTATGGCCAGGGCCGCACGGCGCGGCGGCGGCGGCCGCGTGGCGCGAAGGTCTTGAGCGTGCAGAACCTGTCCATGGGGACGATCGTGAAGAACAACGCGTTCTCTCTGTATGCGGGGCAGATCACCGGCATGTTCGGCCTGATCGGCTCAGGGCGGACCGAGACTGCCAAGATCATCGCGGGCGTCGTCAAGCGGGACTTCCTGCACGGCGGCGAGATTCATCTCGACGGCCAGCCCGTTCGGTACCGGACGCCGCGGCCCGCCGTGCGGGACGGCATCGTCTACGTGACGGAAGACCGCAAGCTCGAAGGCTTCTTCGAGACGATGTCGATTGCCGAGAACATCTACAGCGGACGCCTCGCCTCGACCGACAAGCCGGTCATGTTCGTGCGCTACGACGACATGCAGGTGCTCGCGAACGAGTGGCGCAAGACCCTTGGCATCAAGGCGATCAGCAGCGATGCCAAGGTGATCGAGTTGTCGGGCGGCAACCAGCAGAAGGTCGTGATCGCCAAGTCGCTGGTGCAGGCTCCGCGGCTGGTGATCTTCGACGAGCCGACGCGCGGGGTGGACGTGGGCGCGATCGCCGAGATCCACCAATTGATCCATCGGCTCGCCGATGACGGAATGGCGGTGATGGTGATCTCGTCCTATCTGCCTGAAATCCTGAGCCTGTCCGATCGCATCCTGGTGACTCGGCAAGGTCGCGTGGTGGAGGAGTTCTCGCCGGAAGATGCGCAAGAGAAGAAGATCATGTATGCCGCCGTTCACTGAGAGGTGGCCGATCGCCATCGGCTCACGCTGCCGACCGGCATGCAATCGCCGCGCCCGCTTCAGCCCGTCCTGCGCGCGGCGGCTGCGCGCGCAACGCTGCGCGGCACCTGGATGCTGATGTCCAGCAGCATCTGCGCCATGCCCTTGCCCAGCGGGTCCATGCGCATCGAGGAAGGGCCGCCGCCATCGAGCGCGTCGTGTATCAGGAGATTCATCGACGCGGTGCCAGGCAGGTGGAAGCGCTCGACCCGGCCCGCGGGAAGGTGCTTGAAGTAGGCCTCGACGATCTCCGGCTGCAGCCGGTCCCACAGCAGGGGCAGCCACTCGGGGCGGCGCGCGATGAGCCCGATGTTGGAGATGTTGCCCTTGTCGCCACTGCGGCCGTAGGCCAGCTCGATGAGCCGCACTTCCTCGCTGGCCTCGCCGTCGTCCTTCCATGCAGCGGGTGGCGGCGCCGGCTGGGCGCCGACGTCGGCGGCGCCCGGCGCGATGCTCACCGCGTGCCGCACACCATCGATCACGAAGACCGGCTGAAGGGCTCGCTTGTCGAGAAGGAACGAGAACGGCTTGATCAGCGGCGACACCGCGGGCCGGCCGCCGCCGGGACTGGTGGTGCCGGGTGCCCACGAGGTGCCGGACGGAGCGATCTCGCGCGCGAACATCGCGAGCGCGGCCTTCTGCGGATGGTTGGCGACCACGCGCATCATCACCTCGCGCACGTTGCGGGTCCGGGCATGCGGGCCGTAGAGCGTTTCGGATCCGATCATTTCGATGTAGGTCGAGGTGAACGGCGGCAGGCCGCTCTCGCGCAGGATGTCGCTCGTGCGTTCGATGATGGCTTCCGCCGTCCGGCGTGCCTTCTTCTCCGCGTCGATGCCGATCATCACCATGCTGCCGGCGCAGCGGAAGCCGTCGAGCTGCGTGGCGGACACCTTGTAGTGCGGCGTCGGTGCGCGGCCCCTGGCCGGGCTCACGCGCACGCGGTTCTCTCCGACCTGCTCGATCTTCACGTCACGGAAGTCGCAGCTCACATCGGGCAGCAGGTAGGCGCCGGGGTCGCCGATCTCGTAGAGCATCTGTTCCGCGACGTTGGCGCTGATCACCTTGCCGCCGGTGCCTTCCGGCTTGGTCACGACGAAGCTGCCGTCGGCATGGCATTCGACGATGGGGTAGCCCATGTGCGCCCAGTCGGGTATGTCTTCCCAGTCGGTGTGGAGGCCGCCTGTCGCCTGGCAGCCGCATTCGATGATGTGGCCGGCGAGGCTGCCCGACGCCAGCAAGTCGTGGTCGTCGCTGTGCCATCCGAACTCGTGCATCAGCGGGCCCAGCGTGACGGCGCTGTCCACGCAGCGGCCGGTGATCACCACGTCGGCACCCGCCGCCAGTGCCGCGGCGACGGGTGCGGCGCCGAGGTAGGCATTGGCGCTCAGGACCTTCTCCGGCAGGGCCTCGCCGGTGAACATGTCGCGCACGCCGCGCTCGCGCAGCTCGGGCATCAGCGTGCTCACGTCGTCGCCTTCGATCACCGCGATGCACAGCGAAACGCCCTCGGCGTCCGCCAGCGCCTTCAGGGCGGCGGCGCAGCCGTGCGGGTTGATGCCGCCCGCATTGCTCACCACCTTGATGCCCTGGCGCTTGACTTCTGCCAGCACCGATTTCATCGCGATGTCGACGAAGTCGGTGGCATAGCCCATGTCGGGGTTCCTGGCGCGTGCCGATGCGAGGATCGACATCGTCGTCTCCGCCAGGTAGTCGAAGACGAGGTAGTGGAGCCTGCCGCCCTTCACCAGCTGCGGCGCGGCGACCATGCTGTCGCCCCAGAATCCCGATGCGCCGCCGATGCGGACGGTGCGGCCCGTTGTGCTTGATGTGTCTGTCATGGGTTGTCCTCTGCGCAGGCCAGCTTATCCAGGCCGCGGCCGCAACGCTTGCGCCGACTCGCTGACGATGCGCAGCCACTTTGCGCAAGACCATCGGTGCCGTCCTGCGCAAGATGTCGAGACCGATGCGGCCCGCGCGCGCCGGGCTCCGCAAGGCGAACCTCATGCCACTGTCCGCTCCGATCATCGACCGCAAGCTTGCGCACACCCGCACCATCACCATCAGCGGCCATGAGCGCGGCGACGGGCTGTTCGACATCGAAGGCCATCTGGTGGACGTTCGCCCGGAAGCGGTGACGTTTGCCGGCGGCGGCCGCCGCGCCGGCGAGCCCATCCATGTGATGTGGCTGCGCCTCACGGTCGACGCCG
>CAIQMJ010000103.1 GCA_903872875.1 uncultured Variovorax sp. | reverse complement strand
GGCCCCTCCTGCCGTTGGAAGCCCGCACTGAGGTCGAAGCCGCTGGCCTGGTAGCTCGCGGATGCGCCATACCCTCGTCCGATCGTCGCAGAGTTCTGACCGAAGGAGTACTGGCCGCGGAACTCGATACCAGCCCAGCGCGGAGACACGTAGTTGACCGCGTTGTCCTGCCGCGCCGACACCCCCATCGGCAGCACCTGGCGCTGCGTGGTGGGGTTGACGTTTCTGGTGAGCGCGAGCAGCCCGCCGGCGCCTTCCCAGACGAAGGCGTCCACACTGCTCTGGACCATGTAGTACGGAGTGGGAATGCGGCCCATCTGCAGCGTTCCGAACCGCGCATCACTCAGACCGACCGACGCCTCGCGCCCGAACGCGCGACCTCCTTGGCCGAACGTACCGTCATTGAGGTTGATGCCCATCTCGAGGCGGAAAACGGCAGCAAGTCCTCCACCCAAATCCTCCATACCACGAAAACCCAGATTGCTCCCCGCACTTCCACCAGATACCTGCCGATTGACACTCGCACCCCCTGATCCCAGCGAGTCCATCACTGCATCCATGCGCCCATACATAGTCACGCTGCTCTGAGCATTGGCTGCACCGCAGACGCACAGCATCGCGGCGCACGCAATCGCATGCTTGGACATTCTGTTCATAGTTGTCTCCTTCGTTGAACTTTGGGCTTGGCCCCGATTCCTCTTCTTCACATTGCGCCTGGCGTCTCATGGGAAAGCTCCACGCGCAGCCCGCCAAAGACCACATCGCTCGATGACTCGCGGGTTCATCGTGGTTCCTCCGGCTCGTTCAGTATAGATAGACGACTAATATTTTCGATAGTCACCAAATGAAATGTCCGTGATTCGGAACGCGCGGCTGTGGCGGGCGTGCGACGCTTTCACGCCTGCCCCGTTGGCGGCCGCGGAACACTGGCAGAGACCATCCCGCACGGCATCGGAACCAACCCGGATTGATTGGATGATCAATGTCTCGCGGCGGACTCCGCAGCATCCCGTCAGGTTCGAATCACGTTGTCGCCGCAAGGAGCAATGCACGAGCGAACACGGGGCACAGCCGATTTGCAACCGATGGGGTGCCCTGGCCAGCGAGCCGGTCTCGCGCCTGCCTCTGCCCGCCA
Organism: uncultured Variovorax sp.; assembly: GCA_903872875.1. GTDB lineage: Bacteria > Pseudomonadota > Gammaproteobacteria > Burkholderiales > Burkholderiaceae_C > Variovorax. The sequence goes on along the minus strand of CAIQMJ010000103.1, from coordinate 1,512 downwards.
TTCACGGGCACGCGGGCACGTCCGCCAGCGGCGTTCTTCCAAGTTCCACGCGCTGCTTATCTATCAGGCCATCGCCGGCCCGCTGCACCGGTGCGCAAGACCCTGGTCACCGTGCAGCGGCGCACGGACATGCGTCCCGGTTGTCAGGACGGTGCGGCGTCTTCGCCAATGCCCGCGAGGCGCGATGGAAGCCGAGCGCATTGGCCATGCGGTCGCACGGCGCACCTCCGACGCGATAGCCCCGCGCCCCTCGGAAGACAGGATGGCCACCGGGCGGCGCCGGTTGAACCATCGATCAACATCGGGATGGACCCTAGCTCGCCACGCCGGCTGCCACGCCGCGTTGCTTCTTCATAGGTTGACCGCGCATTCAAGCTTGATGCACATCAACCTTGTTCCTAGGATTGGGTTCTTCTTAGGGCACGTGTAGTTGCCTGCAACCGGAGACACCATGAAGAATCCACCAAGCCCCACGCGGCGCTCGCTGCTCGCGGCCGCCGCCATGATCGCCGCAGGCTTCGGCCACGTGGCCATCGCGCAAGAGAACTATCCCACCAAGCCGGTCACCCTCATCGTGCCCTTCACTCCCGGCGGGAGCAACGACGTCATCGCCCGTGTGATCGGCCATCGGCTCAGCCAGATCTGGAGCCAAGCAGTCATTGTGGACAACAAGGCAGGCGCTGCCGGAAGCATCGGGACCGACCACGTGGCTAAGGCCCCTGAGGACGGCTACAAGCTGCTGATTACCAACAACAACACCATGTCCATCAATCCGGTGCTGTTGCCGAAGACGCCGTACGTCGTCGCACGCGATTTCGCGCAGGTTATGCAACTCGGCACAGTGCCGATCGTGCTAGTAGCGAACTCCAATGTGAAGGCCACGACCGTGAAGGAACTCGTGGCGCTCGCGAAGGCTGCGCCAGGCAAGCTCAGTTACGCCTCATCGGGCTCCGGCAGCCCGCAGCATCTTTCGGCAGAGCTCTTCAAGGCAATGACGGGCACCGACATCACCCATGTCGCCTACAAGGGTGCGGCGCCTGCCATCACCGACATGCTGGCCGGGCAGGTTGATCTGCAGTTCGGCGCCATCAACTCGCTGTTGCCGCATATCCGCGCCGGGAAGTTGCGCGCGCTTGCTGTGGGCGGCACCCGGCGCGCCAGCCTGTTAGCCGATGTACCGACCATGGCCGAGGCCGGCCTGTCCCAGTACGACAGCGAGATCTGGCTCGGCCTGGCGGCACCCGGGGGGACCCCTGCGGCTGTCATCAAGCGGATCAACGCCGATGTCACCAAGATCCTGAACGAGCCCGAGGTGAAGGAGAAGCTCGCCGAGCAGGGCATAGAGACGCGGCCGAGCACGCCGCATGAGATGACCAAGCTCATCGAGAAGGACTCTGCGCGATGGGCGAGCGTCATCAAGAGCGCGGGCATCAAGGCCGATTGAAGGGAGCACCCATTGAAATCAAAGCAAGTCATTCCATTGCGCCGCGACATCCCCGCAGCGGGCGAGAT